>JBHHXQ010000013.1:0-17526 GCA_046757105.1 Candidatus Krumholzibacteriia bacterium | reverse complement strand
CACGGCTGTCGTGTAGTAGAAGTACTCCGTGCTCGGCATGAGCCCCGTGTCGCGGATGTAGGCCACGTTGACCGTGCGATCCACCGTCACGCGCGCCCACGTGCTGGCCGTGTCGCTCAGAGCGCGATAGAGGTGATACCCGGCGATATCGGGCTCGGCCGACGGCGTCCAGATCGCGACGACGACGTCGGCGCCTTGGCTCGCGTCCAGCTGAGGCGTGGCCGGCTGACCCGGACCGCGCAGCGTCATGCCGAACGTGGTCACGCGATTGTGACTGTCGGTCAGGATCATCAGCATCACGTTCTCTTCGATCACGCTCTCGGTCAAACGGTACGCCGTCGGGCCAGTCACCTCCTGCGCCGGCTCCACGCGTCCGACGTCGACCCTGTTGTCGATGAAGACCAGATCGGGATCGGCCGTGATGATGCTGGCATCGAGCTCATCCACCGCACCGGTGCCATAGTTCTTGAACGAGGGGATCAGATCGAAGGTCTCGCCGGCCTGGATGATGCCATCACCGTTCCCGCCCGGCGGGGCGTCGTCCACGTCGAGGAGCGTGAGCTCCATCACTGGCGCGTGCACCACCTTGTTCACCACGTCCGTCCACGTCGAGGAGCCGTCGCCGCTCACGAAGCGCAGAGGAATCACCGTCCCGTCCGGCGTGTTCTGGTCGACCGTGAAGCGCAGCTCGCCGCTCGACGACCCCGTGCCCCCCGAAACCACCGTCCCCACCGTGTAGGTGCTGTCCTGAACCGTCGCCCACGGACTGTCGCTCCGCAGCACGCCCGTCACACCGCTCGCCACCTGGCTGCCATCGTTCTTGAACACGACCCCCAGCTCGACCGTCTCGCCCGCGTCCAGCACACCGTCCGCGTTCCCGAAGCTCGCCCCCACCTGGTCGTCGTCCAGGGAGAGCGACTGCGTGTGCACGTACGCCACGCCGCTCGCGTCCACGCTGAACGTGTCGAAAAGCATCGTCATGTTGGGCCCGCTCACCGCCACGTCCACGCTGCCGCCGCTCTCGGCCACGAACCCCAGCGTGACGTCGCCGTTCGCGTCCGTCACGCCGGAAACGTACTCCTCCACGCCCTTCTGCAGGCAGACGAGCGCCCCCTCGCGCGGCACACCGTCCACCGTCACGTGCACCAGGACGTTCGTCAGACCCAGACCGATGCTCGACGGGTAGGTCGCCGCCGTCGTCCCCAGGACGCAGGTGTGGATGACCATCTCCGGATCCGCGAGCATGTTGTAGAGGAAGTGCATGTAGTGGTCCGACGTGTCGAACCAGGCGTTCGACGTGAAGGCGAGGCGGCTCTCCACGAACGTCTTGCCCACGTTCACGACGCTGTCCCGGTGCAGGGCCTGGAAGAAGTCGCGGTTGTAGTTGAAGGCCGGCAGCGCGAAGGCCGCGCGGCTCGAGCCCAGCACGGCCACGGCACCGCCGCTCGACTTCAAGAACGCCTCGGCCAGACACGGGAAGTCGAAGGCCGTGGCGGTGCAGTTCAGCAGGTAGAGGACGAAGCGCTGGTCGGTGTTGGTGAGAGCGGCAGCATGGCTGTTGACCAGGCTGACGTCGCCGCACGACATGTTGTACCGGAAGCCGTGCCCGATGTGGTTGACGAAGCCGTAGCCGGCGTTCATCTCGTCGATGGTGTTCTGCAGCGTGAGCTGCACGGCGCCCGGAAACTGCGTGTAGTTCTCGTACAGCTTCTTGACGGTGGTGCAGCTGTTCGTGAGGGATGCCATGTCGTCGCTGAAATCTGCTCCGTCCAGCGAGATCGACAGGCCCGGCTGCCAGTCGACCGGGAAGAGCACCTCCCCGAGGAGCAGAAGCTCGTCCTGATAGGCGGTCTGCGTCGGGTTCTCGTACTCCAGGATCTTGGCGATCAGCGCGCCGGCCTCGGGCCCCGTGCTCACCGGCAAACGCCCCACGTAGACCTCGGCGTACAGATCGGTGTTGTCGCCCGGATCCGTGGCTCCGACGGCGGCTTCTCCCCACACGCCGTCGCCGTCGGCATTCCAGTTGCCGTCCAGGCACGCGAAGTACATGTCCGTGGGAATGTCCTCCTCGGTGTCCGGGCCGAACTCCGAGAAGCCGATGCGCGCCGGAACGACGTCGGTGTCGCCCCCCAGAAGCACGTACTCCACCGCCCACTTCGCGTACGCGTCCTGGATGAACGTCCGGATCGTCTCCTGCAGATCGCTCCCGTGACGGTAGCTCGCCTCGATCCACTCCAGCGTCCGCACCACCGTCGGAATCCCCCGGCGAGTCTTCCAGTCCGCCAGCACCTGGAAGCTGCTCTCCAGCGCCTGGCTCGTGATGATCACGTACTGCACCGGGCTGCCCTCGAGGCTCGGAGCGTCCGTCGGACGGAAGCCGCGCTCCTGCTCCTCGACCAGCACGCCGACGCGACGGTCGTAGCCCGCCACGAGCTCCGGGTTGTCCACCAGGCGCGCGAGCGTCCGGCGTGCCGAGGACTCGATCGACGCGCTGTAGCGCTCGCGCTGCAGCGGCCGCTCGCCGCCCGGGGCCAGCTCGATCTCGAGTTCGATCTCCTGCGCCACGTACACGCGGCCCGACGCGGCCTCGTAGCGCACCGGGTAGACGCGAACCGAGACCATCTGGTAGCCGTGCAGTGCCCCGCTGCCGCCCGGCTCCACCCGGATCGCCGGGTAGACCCGCGCGTCACCCCCGCTGCTCGACTTGCCCGCCAGCCGAGCCGGCTTCGGCTGCACCGCGTCACCGGTATCCGTGAAACGAGCACCCGCCGGCCGCAGGGCCACCGCCTCGGCGACGACGCGCTCCTGCACCGATATGGCCCTCGCCTGCACCACGCGTGAACCGAGAGGAACGAGCAAGGTCACGATGTCGTAGGGCAGCTCGGGCTGGTCCCGCTCCCAGGTCCGCGGCAGGCCCTCGGCCCTCAAGGTCGCACCCGACGCGTGGGGGGCGACCTCGACCCTGGAGGCGTCGAGTCGATACGTGTGGCGTGTGATCGTGGCCCCGGCCTCGGCGATGCCAGAACCGAGAACCAAGACGAGAAAAGATGCGAGCTTTGGAAGGGTCGAGTACGGAGCGATCGAACGGCTCCAGGACACCGACGCTCGGGGCGCCGATGCACGGACCCGGGCGGATGCCGGCATGGAACCTCCCGACTGAGCTGTGCACGCCGCCACGCAAAGGGGTGGCGCATGCGGCCCGGCACGAACGAGCGGCCTGAACGGCCACGACGGATGGACTGATCGGCCCAAACGGGCGCGGATTCGATGGGGTCAGGGCACTAGCAGTTGGGAGGTCGATGCCCCTGAAGGGCGGCCACTCCTTTGTGTTTCGGATCCGGCAGGTCTCATAGGATAGCACGCCGGCACACGACGTTCAACGATCCCGGAAAACGAGCATCAGGGGCGGACGGCCTGGTCAGCGCGGCGGGCGGCTTCCTGGGATCGTGTCGCCCCGGAGCTCGCCGAGACGGCGGCTGGCCTCCGGATGATCGGGATCGATCCGAAGTGCCCTCTCCCACGCCGCTCGAGCTTCGTCGGTCCGGCCCAGGTCGCGCTGGGCGAGCCCGATCCGGTAGTGCACGCTGGCCTGGTCGGGCGCCATCGAGGCAGCTCGGCGAAGGTCCTCCAGCGCCTCGGCCGGGCGCCCCTGATCGAGGCGCGCCTGGGCGCGCCCCACCCTCCCTTCCCAGCGGTCGGGCCACCTGCGAATCGACTCGTCGTAGAGTTCCTCGGCCGCCTCCGGTTTGCCGGCCCGGATCTCGCAGCCGCCCAGGTTGTACAACACGAACCACTCCTGCATGCCGAGGTCGAAGGAGCGGCGAAACGCCTCGCACGCTGCGTCGGTACGCTTCAGGCGCAGCTCGGCGGCCGCAAGATTGTTGAAGTAGCGGGCGTTGTTCGGGTTGGCCCGGGTGGCGCGCAGCCATGCCGCGCGCGCCGCCTCCGGATCGGGATGCCGGTAGACGGCGAGCGTCTCGTTCGCATACCCGCGCGCGAAGTTGCTGAAGTACCCCGCACGATCCTGCAGCACCTCGAGCCGCCGCGCCGAGCGTTCCGCGCTCGCCGTGACCAGGAGCCAGCTGACCGCACCGACGAGTGCGAGGCCGGCGGCCCGGCCCGCAGCCAATCGCGCCAACCAGGGCACGTCGGCGTCCTGCGCGCGGCGCCGGGCCGGGATGCTCGCCGTCGCTCGCCAGGCCTCGACACACGCCAGCAACACCGGCAGGAGCAGGGGAACGTACAGGTCCCAGTCACGGGCGCCGCCGATCCGGGGCTCCACGAGCAGCGCAATCGACAGCGGCCCCGGCAGCAACCAAACGATGGGACTCCAGACGTCTTTCGATAGCAGGAGACGCGCACTGAAGCCGCGCCCCCACGCCGAGGCCCCCAGCAACAAGCAGGGACCCAGGAGAAGCAGCATCTCGTTGAGCAGATCCGAGGCGTGACGCCAGGAGAACATCCATCCGAGCGACACGCCCCCCACACCCTCGTCGCCGCCCAGAGTCCGCAGGAGAGCGCCGGCCGGGGCGCGCACCCTCCCGACCCGCACGAGCGCACCCGCGAGCGCGAGCACGAGCGGCGCGATGGCCGACACGACCGCCTTCCCCCCGCCCCGGCCCGAGCCGCGCACCCACGCCAGCGCGGCGAGCGCGGGCAGCCAGGACAGCGCCAGCAGATGGCTCGCGATGGCAACGGACAGGACCGCCACCGGCAAGACCACGGGTGCGCGGCCGCTCGCGGCATGCACGAGCGTGAGAGCGAAGAGCACCTGCAGCACCAGAAGCAGCGGGTAGCTCTCCAGGTAGCCAAAGAAGAGGAGAAGCGCCGGGTTCGCGAGAACCAGAAGCCAGGCGAGACCGCGGGCCCATGCATCGCGCCACAGCGCCCGGCACAGGAGTGCGGTGCCGAACACGTGGACGGCGCCCAGCCCGACGGACACGAGACCTGCGGCCGCCTGCGGCTCGTCGGCATTGATCCGCGTGGCCACGAAACGCACGAGGGTGGTCGAGAGCGGTTCGAAGTTGTAGAAGACGTTGCCTTCTCTCAAGCTCGACATCCAGACCAGTCCATCGCCGAGGAGCGGGAAGTCGAGCCGGGCGGCGTAGAACCCGACCGCCGCCACGAGCGCGACGCCGAGTGGGACGACGGTGGAGCGCGAGGCCACCGCGCCGAGAATCCGCGCCAGCCCCGCCACGCGCGCCGCAACGGCGGGCACGGCCAGCAGGACCAGGCAGAGGGAGAACAGCAGCCACACGGAGCGCGGCAGGAAGGCGAGCTGGTGCACGCCCCAGGTTCGCGGATCCGCCCGCAACCCGGCCAGAATGTGCGCCAGGGCCAGGCCCACGAAGAGCAGGCCTGCAATCCACTCGGGCCGGGGAGGCCGTTTGGCAGTGTCCAGTGTCACTGGGGTCTCGTACCCACGAAAACGATGCGGATCGGGCTCTGGCCTCGGGGCGCAGCGCTCGGTGACGTCCGGCGGCGAACCGTCACATGTGGATGGCGCTGCCGAAGACGCTCTCGGCGGCTTCCTTGATCCCTTCGGCGACCGTCGGATGCGCGTGCATCGTCGCGACGAACTCGTCCACGGTGGACTCGGTGGTGAGCGCAATGCAGGCTTCGGCGATGAGCTCGGTGGCGCGCGGACCGACGATGTGCACACCGAGCAGCTCGCGGTACTTCGCATCGGCCACGATCTTCACGACGCCGAAGCGTTCGCCGAGGATCAGCACCTTGCCGAGCGTGGAGAGCGGGAACTTGCCGGTCTTCACCTCGATGCCACGCTCCCGAGCCTTGGCCTCGGTCAGGCCGACGCTCGCCACCTCGGGATCGCAGTACGTGCAGTTCGGAACGTGGTCGTAGTTGATCGGCTTCGCGTCGTGCCCGGCGATCTGCTCGGCCACGAGGATTCCCTCGCTCGACGCCGTGTGTGCATAGGCCGGAGTCAGCACGAGATCTCCGATCGCGAAGACGTTCGGGAGACTCGTGCGCATCAAGCCGTCGACCTTGACGTAGCCGCCTTCCATCTCGATCCCGGCCTCCTCGAAGCCCAGGCCCTCGCTCACCGGACCACGCCCGGTGGCGACCAGCAGCTTCTCGGCCTCCCACTGCAGCGTTTCGCCCTTGGAGTCCCGCGCCGTGACGCGCACGCCTCCGTCGGTCTTCTCGGCCGACTCGAAGCGCGTCCCCGTGTGGATCTTCATCTGCTTCCGGAGCGCACGCTCGAGCTCCTTGGAGATCTCCTCGTCCTCGTGTGGGACGATGCGCTCGAGGAGCTCGACCAGCGTCACGCCGCAGCCGAAGCGCGCATAGGCCGACGCGAACTCCACGCCCACGGCGCCGGCGCCCAGAACGACCATCGACCCCGGAACCTCCTTCAGCTCCAGCACGTGGTCGCTGTTGAGGATGCGCTCGCCGTCGATCTCGAGCCCGGGAAGCGAGAGCGGCACCGAGCCCGTCGCCAACATGATGTAGCGCGCCTGCAACGTCACCTTGCTGCCGTCGGGCTTCTGCACCTCCACGGCGTCGCGTGCCGCGAGACGCCCGAGCCCGGTGATCGCCTCCACCTTGTTCTTCTCGAGCAGGAACTCGACGCCTTTCGCGAGCCTCTTGACGATCCCGCTCTTGCGGCTCTGGACCTTGCTGAAGTCCAGCCGCACGTTGTCGGCGACGATGCCGTGCCGCAGACCGCGCAGCGTCTGCTCGAAGACGGCGGCATCGTGCAAGAGGGATTTGGTGGGAATGCATCCGCGGTGCAGACAGGTGCCGCCGTAGAAAGGATCCTTCTCGACGAGACCCACCCGGAGGCCGAGCTGTGCGGCGCGGATCGCGCCCACGTACCCGCCGGGCCCGCTGCCCACGACCACCAGGTCGTACACCGACTTCGAGTCTGACACGTCCGACTCCTCGCCTCCCGATCGCCAGCGCGAGGCCGCGCATACACCGGCCTCCTGTTGGCACTCGCACAGTGCCGGGCGGGATCCCGTCGACGCACCGGGCCGGGACACCGTGCCGCCCGAATGTCTTCGGCTGCCAAGCCCGGGGAACCTATCAGACCCGTTCCGCGGCGGTCAACGTGCGCGCCGTGCGGGTCGGACGAACGTGGGAGCCCAGGCCCGAGCGTCGCGGAGGAGTCCCGCGGTCGGCCTGGCGGTTCCCCGAGGTTGCGCGCCGGCTCCGCTGGCGCTATGGATGGGACGGGTGTGACCGTCAGCGTCTCCTTGTCGCTGGATGTGTGATGAGCAATGGCAAGCAGCACGAACCGCGCACGGTGCTGTTTCTCTGCACCGGCAACTCGTGCCGCAGTCAGATCGCGGAGGCCTGGGCGCGCGAGCTGCTGGGCGACCGCGTGCAGGCGTACTCCGCCGGTGTCGAGGCGCACGGACTCCACCCGAAGGCCGTGCGCGTGATGGCGGAGGTGGGTGTCGACATCGCACGCCAGCGCTCGCAGCACGTCGACGAGTTCCGCGACCTCCGACCCGACCTCGTCGTGACCGTGTGCGACCATGCCGCCGAGATCTGCCCCGCGTTCCCCGGCGCGCCCCGCATGCTGCACCGATCGTTTCGCGACCCGGCTCGGGCCACGGGGTCCGAGGACGAGATCCTCGAGGTGTTCCGGCAGGTGCGCGACCAGATCCGCGACTTCGTACGAGATTTGCCGGCGCTCCTCGAAGACTCGCCCGCGGCCCCGGGAGGCGAGCCTGGCGACGCCGAGCGCCCGGGGTGAGGTGGCCGGCTGCTCCAGACGCGCTCTGGCATGCGTGCGAACCGGGTGTATAAACGCCGGTCACGAGCAAACACAGTCCTGCCCTCTCCTGCGAGCGCAACCCCCCGTTACGAGCAAACACAGTCCTGGCGCTGGCTTGCGAGCGCAACCGCCCCCGTGAGGGGGTCGACGCCGGCTTCACGACGCGGTATGCTCCTGATGCCGTCCCTCCTTGCACGCAGGTGTTGGCGCTTGTGTGCGCAGCCCCGAATCGGACATTGACAGAGCCCATTGCCAAGACTTCGCGCCGGAAGCGCGCGAGCCCCGTCGCCGGTGGGTGCGTGGGGATCGCGATCGAGGCGGCCCCGGGCGCCCTGGTCCCGTACGCGACGGTCAGCGCCCAGAGCAGCGACGTGCAGACCTTCCTCTACATGCAGCTCGCCGACATCGCAGCCGACCTGCAGACCTACGTTCCGCGGCTGGCCGAAGGCTGGTCCTGGGGCGACGACCACCGCACGCTGGAGGTGCAGCTGCGGCCCGGGTTGCGCTGGGAGGACGGAGAACCTCTCACCTCCAGGGACGTGCACTTCACGTTCGAGTTGACGCGCGACCCTCGCGTCGGTTGGATCGGGATCGCCTCGAAGTCGCGCATTCGCGAGTGCGAGGTGATCGACCCGCTCACGGTGCGCTTCCACTTCACGGAGACCTATCCCGATCAGTTCATGGACGCGAACGTCGGCTTCATCGTTCCGTATCATCACCTGCACGACGTACCTCGCGAGCGTTGGAGCGAGGAGGCTCCGGAGCGTGGTCCCGTGGGCTGTGGTCCTTTCCGGCTGGAGAGCGCTGGCGAAGGACACATCACGCTGGCCCGGAACCCCCTCTTCCATGAGCCGGGGCGGCCCTACCTGGAGCGCGTGAGGTTCGAGGTCATCCCGGATCCGGCCGAGCGCCTCTCGGCGCTGCGCGAGGGACGCGTCGACCTGCTTCCACAGGTCCCAGAGCGCGACGCCGCGGCCTTGCGACAGGCGCACGAGGCCGGCTTGACCGCCGTCGGCGTCCAGAGCATCCGCGGGCGCATGTACGACTTCGTGTGCTACAACCCGCGCCACCCCGCTCTCGCGGACCGCGAGGTGCGCCGTGCGCTCACGCTGGCCACCGACCGCAGGGCCATCATCCGGATGTTCTGCTCCGGCTTCGCCGAACCCCTCGAGAGTCCCATCGTGCCCGTGGTGTGGGCCTTCGACGCCGATCTGCCGATCACACCGTACGACCCCAGGAGCGCCCGAGCCCTGCTGGAGCGGCAGGGCTGGCATGCCCGGTGCGACCAGGTGCGCGAGAAGGACGGCGTGAAGCTCGAGATCTCGCTGCTCACGAACTCCGACAACGCCCGGCGCGTGGGCGTGGCGCAGGTGCTCGCCGAGTACTGGAACTCGGTCGGGGTCGGTGTGGAGGTGCAGCTGCTCGGGCGCCGGGAAGTGCTGCAACGGCTCGATCGGTTCGAGTACGAGGCGGCGATCTCGGGGTGGCGCGCGCGCCTGTCTCCGGATCTCGAGCCGATGTGGGGATGCTCGAGCGTGGGGAGCAAGCTCAACCGGGTGCACTACTGCAACCCCGAGGTGGATCGCCTGAACCGCGCCGCGCTGCGCACGCACGATCGCGAGGAAGCGCGCGGCCTCCTCCACCGGGCGCAGCGCCTCATCGCGCAGGATCACCCCTACACGTGGCTCTACTATCTCCACGACGTCGTCGGCGTGCGGGAGCGGCTGCAAGGCGCGCTGTTCGACGCGCGCGCCGTCTTCATCAACCCGCACGAGTGGTGGGCCACTCCGGAAGCCACGCGTCGACCTCGGCACCGCTAGACCCGAATCCACTGGACCGAGCGCCGGGTCAGAGGAACAGATGGTCCCCAGGCAGCAGAGCGAACGGGGGAATCCGTCTTCTCTTGTGGAGGATTGTTCCAGTATGGTGTTCCAAGATCTGGTTGAGAGGAGACGGCCATGAGTCGAGTTCATCCGCGGGCACGCCTGCGACGGGGTGTCGCACGTGTGCCCACACGGTTTGCAGCCCTGGCGGTTGTCCTTGCGTTGGCTGGCTTGACATCTGCAGACGGGCATGCGGCAAAGCAGAACCGCGGGGGGATTCCCCATGTTGGGAACTCGGACACACCGACGCAATCGGTCGCCGTGGTGCAACTCGAGAAGTTGTGGGAGATCGGTGTTTCTTCCGAGGCCGACGAGGAGTTGTTTGGTGTCATCGCGGATATCGCCGTGGACGAATCGGGCCGGGTCTATCTCTTCGATCTGCAGCTCGAGGAGATCAAGGTCGTCTCGTCCACTGGGGAGTACGTGCGGACGATTGGGCGACCCGGCGAAGGCCCCGGAGACTTCAGCGCCGCACGCAGTTTCTTCCTACTTCCTGATGCGAAGTTGTGCTTGATCCAAGATCACCCCCTGCGCATGACTCTCTTTGACCTCCAGGGGAATCCAGCGGGACAGTTGCGACCACTCGAAGCGATTGGAGATGGCGATCACTTCTTGCCCAACGCTGTGTCCCGTGGGGGAATCTTGGTTGTCGCGAGTTACGACAACGTGACCGGGAAGGGTGTCGTCGACCAGATTCGACGGGTGGTGCGAGTAGACTTCGATGGGAACGAAGTCGCCGAGTTCTTAAGGAACGTCCGACGGATCGATTATGCGCTCAAACTCATCAAAGAGAAGGAAACCAATCCGTTCCGGTGGACCGTAGGTCCCGAGGGCCGCATCTACGTAAACCCCAGCTTCGATTATCATGTCGAGTTATGGTCCCCCGATGGCGAACTGCTGAGGACGAACTCGAACGCATCCTCGACTTCTATCGTCGTCGTGGGCTCGCGAGGGCAGAATCGAACTGATGGAATATGATCGCGACATCGTTCAGATGTACGCCACGGACGCCGGCAAGCTTTGGATACTCACGAGTCGAGGAGCCCTGCCTGAGGCTGAGGATTCCCTCGGAGTCTTTGACGTCTTCGACCGAGAGGGATACTTCGAAAGACAAATCGACCTCAAAGGAGATGGCGACTTCAAACACGACCGCTATTACCTCGCCGGAGATCGTCTCTATGTCTTGAAACGCTACGCGGATGCATGGCGATCGTGGTCAGCGCGGTTTGCTCCACAGGACACGGAAACTGCGACCGAGGAAGAACCGGAGCAGATGGCTGTCATCTGCTATCGCGTCCCAGAAGAGGCCATTCGATAGTCGTCCGCTGTGCTGTCGCAGATGAGGGTCAAGCTCTACTTCCGCGACACTGGGCTTCTTTGTCACCTTCTCGGAGTCACGTCCGCCCAACAGCGCTGCACGCACCCTCTCTATGGCGCCGTCTTCGAATGTCTCGTGATCCAATTGCCTCCACTAGAGAAACAGGCGAGCGTCGAGGACCAGGAACAGGTTCTCGATGTCCAGCGTCGTGTCCGCGGCGACGTTGAACTCGAAGTTCCTCCACCGGTAGGAGGCTCCCCATGCGAAGCTCTCGTCGAGGCTCTCGGTACGCTGGGTATGGATGCTCTCGCTTCCGCCACCGTCTTGTGTTCGTGACTCGGTGTCGTACACGCGGTAGCGGGCCGAGCCGCCCGCGAAAACGGTCAGGTCTCGCCACACCTCGTGACGGACGGAGACCGTCAGTGAGCCGGTCTCGAGCCTGAAGCTGTCGGTGCGCCTGGCGCCCGAGCTGACGCGGGCCGTCGAGGCCTCCTCGACGCGTACGTGTGCGGAGACCGCGACCCAGTCGACGTGACGAGTCGAGAAGGCCACAGCCAGGCCACCCGACCAGCGGTCGGACTCCCGCTTTTCCGTTTCGTCCGTCGTGCCGGACGCATCCGTTCGCGTCCCCGCGAGGTCCCGCTCCGGGCCGGCCCAGCCTCCGACCGCAACGACTTCCGCACTTTCGCCGATGCGAAGCGCGATGCGTCCACTCACTCCCCACGACAGGTCGTCATCGTCCTCGAGGTGCACGAGAAGGGTATCCCCCAAGCTCATGGTTCGTGCGTCCTCCTCGGCGTCTTCATGGATCAGATCCACCGCGAGATCCAGATCCATGCGATCCCCCCGCAGTCCCAGGCCGGCGGAACCTTCGAGCTGCCTCTCGCGCTGGATTGCAGCGAACTCCGATGGAGGGCTTCCCGGGGACATGGCCGCCTGGGCGAATCCCGTCTCGGAATGGGCTCCGCGAAAGGCGAGACCGAACTGGATCGACTCCCAGCCACCGCCCCATCCGGCCTGCAGGAACGTGGCTCCGGTCAGGAAGAAGGAGGGGTTTCGCTGGGCCAGGATGAAGAACCCCTGGTCGCCCGGGCTCGCCACGACCCCGACACCCAGCTCGTTTCCCGAGACGCTGAAGGCGAATGCCTCGGAATCCCCGAATCCCGCCCGGTGCGGGTACTGGAAAACGAGGCTCGTGTAGTCGAGGAACTCGGGCCGCATGTCGAGGCTGCGTGAGTGGGCGCTCTCGGGAACGCCGCCGGCGTGCACCGGGCCCGCGCGCCACACCAGAACGGCCGCCAGTGAGAGACACACCCTCGAGATTGTTCCGATCCGATGATCCATGACGTCTCCTCCCGCCCGTGTGTGCGTCGATTCGAATCGTGTTCCGACAGGATAATCCATGGACCCGGCAAGTCGGAGACCCCTTCTGCCCCGTTCCGGGGCGAGGTCTGGAACGACTGACGAGTTCGAACACCGGCTCGAACGCCACGATGGGGCGCGCCGCAGGCGGCCGTGTCCCGGCGTCCGAGCCGGCCTCCGAGACCCGCTTGCGTCGAGCGGCCGCGGCGGATAAGCTCTGGGCCCGTTGTGGCCGAGTTCGGAGGACCCGAGAACGATGGCAGATCTCGTCATCTCGTTGCACAGCCAGCAGGGGCTCGACGACAGCGAGCGGTTCCGCTCGCACCAGTGGGCCGAGATCCCGGACGAGCTCTCGGTCGTCTACATGACGGGCGGCTTGAAGAGGGTGCGCCGCATGGTCGAGACCTACTGCCGCTACCGCTTCTCCCCCGAGGCCTCGAAGTGGGTGCGCGGCACCTGGCACCGCGGCGAGCCGCAGTTTCGCATGCGCTACCTGCGCATCCCGCTCGTTCAGCTCGGACGATTGCGACAGACCGGAACCGTGGACATCTACCGCGGCCACATGGAGATCCTGGGTGGTGACATGATCGCACGAGAAGCCATCGAATCGCCCGAGCCGTGGCCTGCCGATCTGCCGTGGGTGGCGCCCTCGGCCGGCGAGTTCGACATCAAGGCCGAGAGGGAGCGACCGCCGTATCTGGGACTCTTCGAGCTCCGGGTGCACCGGCGGCCGACCGGATGCAGCCTCCATCTGTTCACGCGTGACTTGCCCCCCGTCCGGCACGGCCTGAAGGCCAAGCTCTGGGCGCGGCGGTGGCAGCCGCTGACGCGGACGCCGAACCTGCAGTTCCTCGAGGCCGACGTTCGTGCGGTCGCGGAGCGCGAGAACCACGACGTGCAGTTCGAGATCCGTGACCACGAGGGTGTCCCCGAGCCGCTGCCGCCGATTCGTCCCGCGGAGGCGACCAGCCCGGCGAGTCCCGTGGAGACCAACCCCGCGTAGTCCGCGGAGGCCAACCCGGCGGCGTCGCATGTCCACACTCGATGCGATCTTCCAGCCGAAGTCCGTCGCCGTGATCGGCGCCTCGACGAAGCGTGGCTCGCTGGGACGCGAGATCCTCCACAACATCATCGAGTACGAGTTCAACGGCAAGCTCTTCCCGGTCAATCCGCGCGCCGAGTTCATCCACTCGATCAAATGCTACCGGTCGGTGCTCGACATCCCGGACGACGTCGAGCTGGCGATCGTCGTGGTGCCGGCACGCGCGGTGCTCGACGTCGTGCGCCAGTGCGGCGAGAAGGGAGTGAAGGGGCTCGTCGTCATCAGCGCCGGCTTCAAGGAGACCGGCGCCGAGGGCGCCGAGCGCGAGCGGCAGCTCCTGGAGGTGGTGCGCGACTACGGCATGCGGCTCATCGGACCCAACTGCATGGGCATCTTCGCCACGCATCCGAAGGTGCGCTTGAACGCCACCTTCGCGCCGACGGTGCCCATCGAGGGGGACGTGGCCTTCATGTCGCAGAGCGGCGCCATGGGCGTGGCGATCCTGCTGGCCATCACGCGCATGAACGTGGGCTTCTCGTTTTTCGCGAGCGTCGGCAACAAGGCGGACGTCTCCGGCAACGATCTTCTCACCTACTGGGAGGGCGACGAGCGCACGCGGGTCATCGCGCTGTACCTCGAGTCGTTCGGGAACCCGCGGCGCTTCACGCGGCTGGCGAAGCGCATCTCGCGGCACAAGCCGATCATCGCGGTGAAGTCCGGGCGCACGCCGGCCGGGGCGCGTGCGGCGACGTCGCACACGGGCGCGCTGGCCGGAGGCGAGCTGGCCGTCGACGCGCTCTTGAGCCAGGTCGGCGTCATCCGCGCCGACTCGATCGAGGACATGCTCGCACTGGTGGCCGCCTTCAGCCACTGCCCGACCCCGCGCGGGAACCGCGTGGCAGTGCTCACGAACGCGGGCGGGCCCGCCATCATGGCGACCGACGCGTTGCTCGCCGCCGACATGCGCATGGCGAAGCTCACCGAGGAGTCGATGCAGGACCTGAGGTCCTTCCTGCCGCCCGAGGCGAGCGTGCTCAACCCCGTGGACATGATCGCGAGCGCGCGTCCCGAGGACTACCGGCGCGCGCTGGAGGTGATCCTCGACGACCCGGGCGTCGATCTCGCCATCGTCGTGTCCGTGCCGCCGCACATGCTCGTGCCCGACGACGTCGCCGAGGCGATCACCGACGTGAGCCGCCACCACTCGAAGCCGGTGCTCGGCACGTTCATGGCCAAGGAGGAGTTCTACGAGCACTTCCCGCGCCGGCACCCCGACTGCCCGCCGCTCTACAGGTTCCCGGAGGCGGCGGCGCGCGCCGCAGCGCAGCTGTACCGCTACCATCGCTGGCAGGAACGCCCCTCGGGCGAGGTGCGCAGGTTCGAGGTGAATCGGGCAACCGTGGTGCGCCTGACACAGGCGCAGCTCTCCCGCGGCGGCGGCCCGATGAGCCAGGAGGACTGCTACACCCTGCTGCAGGCCTACGGGATTCCGGTGGCGCCGGTCGTCCGTGTGCACGACGCGGTGGAGGCGGCCACGGCCGCCGAGAACCTCGGCTATCCGGCCGTCCTCAAGGCGTCGGACTCGCGCATCGTACACAAATCGGACGCGGGCGGCGTGGCCCTGAACCTGGGCTCCGCCGAGGAGGTCGAGCAGGCGCTCGAGGCGATGCGCCAGTCCGTCCAGAGAGCCGCGGGCATCGAGGAGCTCGAGGCCTTCGTCGTCCAGCGTCAGGCGCCTGCGGGCCGCGAGGTCATCCTCGGCATGACGCACGACCCGCTCTTCGGCCCTCTCCTGATGTTCGGTTCCGGCGGCCGCCACGTCGAGGTGTTCAAGGACATCACGTTCCGGGTGCTTCCGCTGACCGACGTCGACGCCCACGAGATGATCCGCTCCATCAAGGGATTCCCGCTCCTCAGCGGCTTCCGCGGCGAGCCCGCCGTCGACCTCAAGACCGCAGAGGAGATGATCCTGCGCCTCGCCCAGCTCGTCTCCGACTTCGACTGCATCCAGGAGATGGACATCAACCCTTTCATCCTCACCCCACAGCGCGCCGACTGCATCGCCGTCGACGTCCGCATCCAGCTGTCTGCGTCCAGCAACGACTCCTAGAGCCAATCTCGGTGGAGTTCCTCGATCGCGGTCCAGGTTCTGGTTTCGACCCAGGCCAGCTGTGGTCCAAGGATGCGTTTGCGCGCCCGGCACCTGCAGACGCAGAGTCCAGAACGCGGCTACCCAGAGACCGCCCTTGTTTCCCGAGGATCAGTGTGACGGGTGAGCCGTCGGCGGGCGTTCCGGCTCGAGACACCGGCTCGAGTAGAGATCGGCGCATTGACGGCACACTCCGGCCTGCGGGCGCCAGCCCGCGCAGTCTTCCTGGATCTGCTCCACGACCTGCTGTGCGAGGCCGGAAGCCTGCACCGGATCACGGGTCGGAGCCCCGCAGAGAGAGCAGCGGACGCAGCCCAGGCCGGGGTTCTCGGCAAAGGCCACGAGGTCGGCGTGCGTGTGATCCGGCGTGTCGAACCATGTCGCGAAGGCCCGCTCGGCATCCTCGCGGCGCATCGGAAAGGCCGCCCGGAAATCATCCATGCTGCGTTGACGAACTTCCGCATCCGCCCAGCCTCTGCGCTGCAATCTCCCCTCGATTGTCGTGTCCCAAAGGACCCGATACCGCTCACAGACCAATGCATCGGAGACGGCACCGGCATCCGACCTGGACAATGACGGTCGATAGCCAAAGACGGGATCCAGCATGTCGCTGATGTGCATGAACTCGTGACGAAGCAGGAACAGCATGCCTTGCTCATCCAGGAAGGTCGTTGGCCTGAGCCGGATCAGGACGGCCCGAGACGATCTCGCGTCTGGGGCCGACGGGGGCGGATTCACGAACAGCTCTGCACCTTCCTGGCGTCGCGTCCGGGCGGCCACGACTCGGCACACCCGCGTGAACCGTGCGATCGACGGCTGCTCGCCGAGAGCCCGGACGAGGGGAGCGTCGAGGCGCAGGCGCCGGAACCAGGTCGCATGAAGCTGGCCGAACGCCCTCTCGCGCAGCTCGGCATTCTGCTCGTCGTAGATTCGGTCGCGCCCACCACGAAACTCGCCCTCGAGTCGATGGCCGTCAAGCGCTCTGAGGACCACATCCTCGACGAGCCCCGGGGCGTACTCGATGGGGAGGTCCATGGAAGTGTTTCCTCCACTCATGTCTCGCCGATCGAGTCGTCGGAAACCTCACATTCGGATCCGCAACCCACACTGCATTGCATGGGGAGAGCGTCCTCTTGCGTCGAGCGCAGCCGCAGGTAGGAGGGCCCGGCCGGCACACCGACGCGCCGGCACTCCATCGTGATGAAATCGAAGAGCATGTCGGCCAGCTTGCCATAGAGTCCCTCCGGATCTTCGCGAGCCAGCATGCGCGCGAACGCGCGGCCGAACCGGCCAAGGTGATCGCGCAGGAACAACCGCGTCGCCTTGCGGGTCTCGCGGAGCATGTCGGCATCGAGGGGGCTCAGCGCGTACGCTTCCTTTCGCGACAGGAACTCTAGAAACTCCAACTCGCAGCCGATGTGGTCCACGCGCTCCCGTTCGAGGCTGGACGGGATGAGCCCGAAAGCCTCGTAGAAGCCAGCCAGGTTCGCGAGGCGTTCCGTCTGCTGGAACGGACTGTCCGATCCGAACTCGGCCTCGTAGGGACAGACCCGACCTCGCGTCGTGTGACCAAACAACGACCCGTACAACGCCTGCAGGGAGTCCAGCTCGACCGAAGACAGGGTCGTCGTGAGCTCGCGGACCCTGTGGGCGAGACGGGGAAAGTCATCCGTGGAACCGGCGGCCCGGTCATCGCCGGCCCCATCGCCGGCAGCTTCCCGCGCCTGGGCGTCACCCGATTCGAGGAACCGCGCCGCCTCCAGGATGGCGTTCGCAACCCGCATCGATTGCAGACGCCCGACGATCTCGGCCGTGGGCGCATGCAGGCCGAGCGACAGTGTACCGTAGAGCATGCTTCGGCTGAGCGCTTCGTCCGCCTCGACTCGCAATGCCCGCTCGGAATGTGAAGTCTTCATGTTCTCGACCCCTCTGCCTGTGCCGCGATCGGGTGAATGTGCACGTGTGCTCCATCGTGCGGGTGGCGTGCTCTTTGGTCCGGCGCGAGTTATGGGGGCGGGCCGCCGT
>JBHHXQ010000012.1:0-18792 GCA_046757105.1 Candidatus Krumholzibacteriia bacterium | reverse complement strand
GTGATTTCGGCACTCGTCATGGCCGTGGCGATCGGAGGCGCCTTCGTCAACTTCCAGTTGATCGCGCTGCCGATGTCCGAGCTCGTACCAGCGAGCAGTCGGCTCATGGGGGTTTCGGTTCCCTCGATCGCGGCGCTCGTCCTCGTGCTGATGGAGATCGCCGTTGGAATGTTCATGATGGAGATGCTCGGCATCACCAATCTGTTCCCGCAGCTCGTCGGGGTGCCGGCCTCGAGGCGACGCTTGATTCTCTTTGTGTCGCTGTTCGCACTCTTGCTGTTGGCGGGCATCGAGAGCTCTCTGGCGATCCTGCGCGAGCAGATCGTCGAGGCAGAGTCGGCGCTGAAGCAGTCTCTTGCGGGGGCCTCGGATGCTGCCGTGGCGCGACCGGTCAGCTCGATGATTCCGCTGGTCGGTCAGGCGGTGCTGGGATTCGTCCTGCCGTGGATCCTGGCCATGATCGCCATTCCTCTCGAGACGCTCGTGCGTACGGGAGGTCCTGTGGTTCTCACGACCCTGTCCTTGCTGGCCACGGCGGTGGGGTACATCTTGCGGGTGTCCGGATCCGCGGTTCGTTACACGACGCGTGCGGTCCGTCACCTGTACGACGTGTACATCATCGTCCCGTTGCACCTGGAGCGTCTGATCCGCGGCAAGCGGATGGTCGCGGTCGTGAGCGGTCCTGCTCTGGCGAACCCCGCCGAGCGACCGCCCAAGTAGGAGGTGGATGGCATGAAAATGCGTATGATGGCATGTCTCGCGTGCCTCCTGCTCGCGGCATGCTCCGACGGGAATCGTTATGCTCAGGCCATCTGTGTTCTGGTCGATGTCTCCGGCACCTACGCCGATCAGAAGCCGGAGGTGGTCGACATCGTCAAGAAGGGTATTCTGCCGGGCATGCTTCCGGGAGACACCCTGATCCTGATGCGTATCGACAGCCAGAGCTACGAGAAGGCGAACGTCGAAGCGTCCGTGTCCCTGGATCCTCGGCCCTCGCATGCGAACGCTCAGAAGCTGGGTTTCGCCAAGCAGCTGGACCGGTTCGCCCGGCGCGAAGGCCGCGCCCGGTTCACGGACATCCGGGGAGCCCTGATGCTGGCTGCCGACTATCTCAAGGAGACGACTGCGGGCACCCAGACGATCGTGGTGTTCAGCGACCTGAAGGAGGATCTGCCCGGGAACATCCGCAGGGAGCTGAGCGAGAACGAGTTCGAGAACATCCGCGTCGTCGCGGCGAACGTCAAGCAGCTGCGGCGGGACAACGCCGATCCGGCCGCCTACCGCCAACGACTCGCGTCGTGGGAGGATCGAGTCCTGGCCGGAGGGGCGCGTGACTGGCGCGTCATCGTCGACAGCCCCAAGCTCGTCGAGTACATCGAGCGGCGCCTCTGAGAACGTGAGAGCCGCTGGAGGTCGACGAGAGACCCGGACTTGCAGGCCAGCGGGCGGGCGCGACAGGAGGCCGCTGCGGCCCGTAGCCGGGCTCGCAGCGCTCCTCGCGTACCGGAGTCCGGGTTGTCGGAGCGGTCCTCGAGGTGTCGCCTACGTTTCCTTGGGGCAGATGACTCGAAGGTCGCCGTCTTCCACCGCCGCGGACCAGACCACGGCGTCCGCTGCGGCAGGCCCTTCGATGCGCGCGTTCTGCCCGCTCCCCACGAGCCTCGACTTGCTCCGCCGGCTCCACCAGCCGGCGATCTCGGCGGCCGTGGTGATCCACCCGCGCTGCGTCCGGACGACCTCCTCGACCACGTTGCGGTAGTCCTGCAAGCGGCCCTCCTCGAGGTTGTAGTCCGCGTGAAAGAGAAAGTTGGCCAGGCCGTTCCGCTCGACCACCCATCGGTACTTCTCGAGCATCCCCTCGACGGTATCCGTCTGCAGCAGATTGATCAGGTGATGATCCATCGGCATCGTGATGGGAAGCTCGACGACCAGGTCGTTCAGGTGAAAGGGGTGCACCGTGCTGACCCCACCCATCTGGGGTTCGAGCACCGCCGTGTCCATGAAGGAGGAGTCGTACTGAATCTCCAGGTCGGGGATCCACTCCGGATCCCGGTACAGTGCCGGCGATCGAAATCCGACGGCTCCCCATTGTCTGATGTAATCGTTGATCCGAGGGACGCGGCGAGTGAACTCTTTTCGGGAAGAGAACAGCTGGCCATCGTGGTTCAGACCGTGAAGGCCGACCTCGTGTCCGCGCTCCTGGAGTCCCCGGAAATCCGCCGGCGACACTGGATAGCGCTCGGGCACGATGAACCAGGTCGATCGGATTCCCATTCCCTCTTCGATCCCCGCCATCCGGTCCATGGCCTGCAGTCCCGCGCTCCTCTCCACGTCGTGGGTGAAGCAGGCCGCCCACCGGAAGCCCCGGGGCCAGAATCCAATGAACGGTGCTCGGTCGACGCCGTTCTTCTCCAGGAGCTTCGCGAGCGCCGCGCACAGAAACCGGCGCAGGGAGTCATCGCGGGGCCAGGCGGGAAACCCGACGCTCGCCAGGCGGGACCGGGCATTGGCTCGCTGGGCTCCGAGTTGCATCGACCTCGGCATGATCGGCTTCAAGAGGTAGTAGATTCTCTTGAGGATCCCCGTCATGCGCGCGCCGGTCGTGTTGCGGGGAACGTATCGCTCGAGCTGTACGTTGGCGATGGCGTCGTCGGGAAGAAAGCCGATCCCCGAATCGCTCACGAAGGGATGATCCTCCGGAGGGATCTCCAGTGGATGAACCCAGATGGGGATCCCTTCGAAGTGAGTCTGCCTCGGGAACTCGCAGCCGGGAGATTCTCCCGGAGCTCCATGGGGGAAACCCTCCACCAGGTCTTCCGGTATCTTCCAGTGGTCCTGAAAGCGGGACACCGGCTCAGGCCTCCGGGTGGACCCGATACGACTCGAGGAAGAGCACGTCGACCGCACCTCGCTTGAGCTCGCTGACCGCGTCGGTCGGGCTCCCGACGATGGGTTCCTCGTGCTTGTTGAAACTGGTGTTGATCGCCAACGGCAGACCCGTCTTGTCGCGGTATCGGGACAGCACGCGATGGAGGAACGGGTCGACATCGGCGCGCACCGTCTGCGGCCGCGCCGTGCCGTCGATGTGAACTACCCCTGGAGCCTTCTCCCTGCACAAGGGGGTGCAGTGCATGCAGATCGTCATGAACTTTGCGGGATACTGCATTCCGTCGAAATCGACGAAGTAGTTCGGCGCCTCCTCCTCGAGGATGATCGGCGCGAAAGGCATGAACTCGGTCCTCGCGAGACGCTTGTTGAGCCAGTCCATCATGGAGGTGTCCGTGGGCTCGGCGATGATGCTGCGGTGTCCGAGTGCGCGCGGACCGTACTCCATCCGGCCGTGGAAGGTCCCGACCACTTCCTTCCGGGAAAGAGCGTCCGCGATCGCGTCCTCGGGATCATCCAGCTTCTGCCAGCGAATCCCCGGCGTTGAGTCCAGCTCGGCCGCGATCTGGGCTTCCGTCCACTCGTCCCCCCAGTAGAGGTCGGTGATCTCCTGCACGGGGAGGCGCTCCTTCTGCCCGTGGAAGAGCAGCGCGCTTGCGAGGGCGATTCCGCCGTCCCCCATGTGCGGGAACACGAACACGCTCTCGACGCCTGGAACCTCTCGGATCTTCAAGTTCGTGCGGACATTGGCGAAGGTGCCGCCCGCCAGACACACATGGGGGATTCCATGGCGTTCCAACGCATCCTTGGTGGTCTGCACGAAGACCTCGTCGAGAAGACGCTGGCACCCCGCGGACAGCTCCTCGATTCCCAGGTGCTTCACGCGTTTGCGGACGAGGTTGAAAGCATCCTGAAAAGCCCGCTGACCTCGATTCTCGAACCCGCCGGAGCGCCGGCAGTACCCGTAGAGCTCGGAAAGAATCTGGTAGGACTCTTCTCCGTCGGAGTAGGCGGCCAAGCCGGTGATCTTGCCTCCGTGGCGTTCCGGGTTGAAGCCGCAGATCTGGGTGATGATCTCCCAGAAGATGCCGGCCGAGTTCAGCTTGGAGAACGTCGTATCGTTCTTGATGGTTCCCTGGCGGCCAACGTAGACGCCACCCGAGATCCCGTCTCCCCCGCCGTCGGACGAGATGATGATCGCATCGTCCTTCCCGCAGACATGGTATGCGGAGGCCGCATGGGACATGTGATGGTTCATGTAGTGGATGGGCGCATCGATTCCGGTATTGCGGACGTTCTGCTCCAGCTCCTCCTTGTTCTGACTGATGAGCCTCATGAGCTGAAGGGATCCGTAGGCCGCGATCCGCGTGTTCATGAGCGGCCCCAGGGAACGCACGAGCACTGAATAGACCTTCTGATGAAGTCGCGGCTCGGCGGAATAGTCGTAGTAGGCCTCCGAGTTCTCCACCATCGCCTCGAACCCCGCCGTCACCGCTTGAATGTCCTTGGGGCTCACGCCCGTGTGGCGGAACATCCGCTCGAGGGACAGAAAGGGAAACCCAAAGTGGAGCTTTCGGCGAGAGTACCTCTCTTCGTTGGCCGCAAACAGGATCTTGCCGCCGTCAAGCAGAGCAACTCCCGCATCCTTTCCGTCATGGAGTCCCAGTACGAGCATGTGCGATCTCCTATGTCCGTTGGAATTCTAGGATGTTCATCGCTGAGATGCGATGGACCTCGAGGAGTCGAAGCCCCAGCGATTCGGCTTCCGCGGCGTAGGTGCGCGGGTCCGCGTATTGCACGAAAGGAACCTTCAGGAAATCGTCGGCTCTCATGTGAAGGTCCTCTCGGGTGAGACTCTTCCCACTGAGCAAATGGCGAAGATGGATCAGCTCCACCGTCAGGAAGGACACGAGCCCCTGCCACGGACGGTACGGCAACGCGTCGTGGAGTCGGCGGAGACGTGCATTGAGGGTTCTCGGCGCGTAGACTCCCAGGAACAGTCGAGCGCCCGGAACCAGCACGCGTGCCATCTCTCGCAATGCTGTACTCCGCTCCGGGAGGTGATGCACGACCCCGATGCAAAGGATTCGGTCGTAGGTGGCGTCCCGAAAGGGTAGGTGGCGAAGATCCGCGCAGATGCGGTTCCCGCGATCGATGGTCCCGAGGACGTTTCTGGAGATATCCAGAAACGTCGGAGGAGGGGCGTACTCCCTGAGGGCGTCGTGGAAGATGGACTGCCCGCAGCCGAAATCGCCCACTCGTTCTCCAGGCCGCTCCGGCAGGAACTCGCGGTAACGAAAGTGGCTGCTGCGCGATGGGAACACGAGCCGGTCGTAGAACTTGGCGACCTCGAGGGAGATCTTCTCCGCCTGGACCGTGTCACCGGCCTGCAGTCCCTGCCTGTTCGGCATGGTGGTCCCCGAATCCCCTCTCGGTAGGCCTCGACCCCACGCCACGCTCGAATCCACTCGCCCCCGTGGGGGCTGCACTCGCGACTGATCCTGGGGCGCGTTCCGCCATCACTGAACATTCTAGCAGACCGCGATCGAGAGGGGGGAGGGGGCCCAACACGGTCGTGAACCGGGGTCCACCCGGGGGTGAGCCCGACAGCCGGGACGCGGAGCGCGACGGCACCAGCGGCCAGGACAGGGCGTTTCCGGGCCCCGCGCGTGCCGGAAGCGGACGGCCGGGCGACACCGAGCCCCGCTGTTCCGTGACCACCCGGTCGCAGGCAAGGCCCGGCGGCCCCCGACGGGTTCGACGACCTGACGCTCGAGTTCGACGGCGCTCTACAGTTGCGGCTCGGCTGAATGTCTTGGCTGTACGGGGCGCCCGGATCAGAGGCGGAAGAGGTACTGGAGCTTCATGAAGAACTGGCGTTCGGTCTGTGTGTATTCCGGCTCGATGCCCTTGTCCACGTCGGCGATCTCGGTGATGTCGTGCGTCGAGCCGACGAAGAACACGCTGAACGGGTTGATCTTGTAGGTGAGCAGCGGATCGACGGCGTAGTTCCTCCCGAAGTCGTTGTACTGCACGACGAGCCGCAGGAACAGCTTGCGCGTGAACTGGTAGTTCGTGCGCGTCCGCAGGATGTAGCCGCTGAAGATCTCGTTGCCATCGGGGTGATCGAGCTTCGAGTAGTTGAAGGTGGGCTCGATGATGAGCCGCGTCATTGGCTTGAGGGTACCCCAGACGTTGAAGTTCCACCCGTCACCGAGCACGGGATCATCTTCGCCGCGTGCGATCAACTTGCCCCAGTCGGTCCAGAAGCCGACCTGCACCTTGTCGCTGTAGCGACTGTTGGCGCCTCCGGACCAGCGCTGGACGTTGCAAAAGGTCTTGCCTCTGAAGAATTCCTCGCTCCAGAGACGAGCGAACCAGGCGTTCGTCTGCGCCTTGAACTGGACGAAGAGCTCCGTGCGGATCCATTCGTCCTTGCGCATCCCGGAGAAGTTCCACACCCGCCCGGTACTGATGTGCGGGAAGATCTCATCGAACCACTTCGTGTCCGGGCGAAAGCTCCAGGCGTTCCACAGAGTAGCCCTGCGGTTGTCGCTCTGGAAGATGAAGCCGTTGTCAGCCCGGAAGGTGGGGCTCGTCTCCCAGTAGTCGATGTCGAAACGCCAGGTTCGGGCGTGGCGCTCGACGCTGAAGTAGCCGGCGCGGCCCCAGAAGTTCTCGCCGTCGAACTCGATCGTGTGGCTGCCGCCGTCGAAGAGGCCCTCGTCACCCTTGGTCAGGGACGGGTCGTCCGGCTCCTGAGTGTAGCTCGCCAGCCATTGGGTTTCGATCCGGTAGTTGCGCAGGAAGCGGATCTGCGCGTCGCTGCCGAAGACCGAGTTGGAACCGCCCCCCGTGTCCATGAAGCGGTTCGTCGAGAGCACACCCAGGTGCGAATTGTCTCCGAGGTCGCGGCGGAAGCGTCCCACGGTCGAGGCACTCTTCCCCACGTCGGAGAGGACGAGCGTCGATTCCTCCAGAGGGATCAACATCGGGGAGCGTTCGTCGCGGGCACTGAAGAAGCCGAGGCTCGACGTCGCCATGCGTCCCGTCAGCTTGCCGGCCACCGAGGGGTCGTTGATCGTGCGTGTGTACACCGCGTCGATCCAGGTGTCGTAGAGATCGCTTCCCTCCTGGAAGAATGGCCGGCGCTCCGGGAAGAAGAGCGCGAACGTCGTGTTGACGTCGATTTGATCCGCGTCGGCCTCCACCTGGCTGAAGTCCGGGTTGATGGTGATCTCGCCCGATGTGCTGGTCGTGAACGTGTAGCGCGCGCCGAGTTCGACGTCGCCGTCGATCCTGCCGTTCTCGAAGTCGGAGTTGGGATCGGAGGAGTTCGTGATCTCGCCGACCTGTTTGCTCGTGAGCGACGGCATGATCTCGAGCTTGCCCCCGGGGCTCACGTTGCGGATTCCGGTGAGCGTACCGAACTGGCACATGAAGCACGGGTCGTCGCGATCGACGGCCGCCCAGGCGTACTGGCGGCGGCTGTCACGAGGATGGGTACGCCAGAACTGCACCCGCCAGGCTTGCTCCGACGTGTCCGGGAAGCGCAGGCTCCGGAACGGGATGCGCATCTCCACGACGTACCCGTCGTCGGTAATGCGGCCCTCGGTGTAGTAGATGATGTCGAAGGACATGTCCTCACCACTGGTCGAGGTCATGCGTAGATCGCCTTGTACTCCGAGCGCGTTGGCGAAGACCTCGTAGGCCCACGAGGCGGTGCCGTAGGTGTCGATCATGAGCCCGATGAAGTCGTCCTGGAACGTCTGGTCGCGGTCACGCAGCGAAGCCCGGATCCTCGCGGGATCGTCGTACGCCTTGAACGCGAGATAGAGGTTGGCTTCGTCGTAGGTGACCCAGACTTCCGTGTCGACCGGAGGCCGTGTCTGATCTCCCGGATTGACCTCGGCGAAGTTGCCGGCGCGAGCCGCCTTCTGCCAGCCAGAGTCGTCGAGACTTCCGTCGATCTGGATCTCGCCCGCGAGCGGGTGTACGTCGAGGGTCGGCTTGATGTTGGGCGTGAACTCGGCGTGGGCCACGCCTGGCGCCAGGAGGGGCACCAGCGCGCCCCACATCCGACGAGTGGCAAGTCGCATGGCACCGGCGACGTCTGCGAATGGTCGCGACAAGAACACGGTCCCCCCCTTGGAAGAGGTTCGAGCAGCTTCGTATGTGGGGTCTGTTGGCTCAGCCGGCGCCAGGATTACGCGGCGATGGGGGCAAAGGTTACGCGCCACCGACCCGGCTGCCGCGTCTCGGGGGCCCGTGCGCGGCTCGAGGGTCGCGACACCCGGCCCACGGAGACCTCGCCCGCGGTGCGCCGCACCGGGCCCGCCGCAGACGAGGCTGAAATGCTTGTTCCACAATGAGTTCGAGGGCACCTCGGGCGGTTCCCCGGCCGGGCCTGCGGGTTCCTCCTGACACAGGGGGGTCCCCGGGGGGCCCCGGGAGGCTTGCAGGGCGTCCCCGGAGGCTCCTGTGTCGCTCTTCGCGGAGGCTCTGGGCGACCGGACCGAGGCTTCCCAGACGCAGCCGTGCAGCCGTCGCGAACGATCCTCGGAAGCCATTCACCTGGAAAGCTCTGCGACGGCTCTGCGGCCCCAGGCAATCCGCTGAAACTGTTTCGGTTCCCCCGGCGTAAGCAAGACGGGGTACCTTCACGGGCCAGAGAGCACAGACGATCGTCCGGGAGGCGAGCGCCCGAACGCGAGGCTCGCGGCTCACCGACGGGGCACCGAACCCCACGACGGTGTTTTTCCGAACCAGGGAGAGAGTCCTCATGTTGCAGGTTCGTATGCATCGCCCTCTGACGGCTAGCCGGGGCGCCCGGCCGTTCTGGTTCCAGATGCCGATGCTTCTGGCCGCCGTCGTCCTGCTGGCCGTCCTCGCGATGTCGACTTCCCCATCCGCGGCGGGTTCGTGGAAGGGGCAGGAGGTCACGAAGGAAGGCGTACTCCACATCATGAATCCCGCGGAGGGCATGGAAGCGTCCACCTCTGTCGAGCTGACGGAACTCTGGCGCCTCGGAGGCGACACCGAGGACGAAGAAGAGTTCTTCGGCGTCATCGCTCAGATCAAGACCGATCCCCGGGGCAACCTCTACGTCCTCGATTCGCAGCTCTCCGAAGTCAAGATCTACGACGCGAACGGTGAGTACCTGAACAGCATCGGCCGCGAAGGCGAAGGACCCGGTGAGTTCCGGCGCCCGAACGACATGTTCTTCATGCCCGACGGCGACATCGGCGTGATGCAGTCGATCCCGGGGAAGATCGTGACGCTCACACCGGAAGGCGATCCTGCCGGTGACTTCCCGTTGCCGACACCCGAGGGCGGCGGCTTCCAGATGCTGCGCGGCGGTCGTACGGCCGACAACCACCTGGTGCTGGCGCGTCAGCTGCAGGCCTTCGAAGAGGGCAAGGTCTCGCAGACGATCTCGCTCGACAAGGTTGACATGGAGGGCAACATCGAGCACACCTACCTCACCAACGAGCGCGTGCTCGACTTCGCGAACTTCGTGATCGACGAGAAGCGCTTCTTCACGTTCGAGCAGCAGGGGCGTTGGGACGTCGGCAAGGACGGGCGCGTCTACGTTCTGAACGACTACGTGGACTACGTCATCACGGTCTACAACGCGGACGGTTCACTCGATCGGAAGATTCGCCGCGAGTACGAGCATCGCAAGCGCACGGCCAAGGAGATCGAAACCATCGAGAAGATCTGGGAGGCCTTCCTGCGCCAGGCCCCCAACGCCAAGACCGACATCGGCGATCTCGACTACGACGTCCAGGCGATCTACCCGCGCGACGACGGCAGCCTGTGGGTGCTCACGAGCTACGGTGCGCGGGATCTGCCCGACGGCGTGCTCGGTGTCTTCGACGTCTTCGACGACCAGGGTCACTACGTGCGCCAGGTGACCCTCGAGGGTCAGGGCGATCCGCAAGAGGACGGCTACTTCTTCGTAGGCGACCGCCTCTACGTGGTTACCGGCTGGCTGGACGCCGTCGTGGCGCAGCAGGGCGGTACCGAAGGCGCGGAGGAAGAGGAAGAGGCCATGCCGATGGAGCTCATCTGCTACCGTGTGGATGCCCCAGTGATCGCGAAGGGCGAGTAGCCCCCGCAGGTGGGGGCGTTCGGGCTCCCCGGGGGTCGCACACGGCGCGGCCCCCGGGCGTCACGGCCCCGGAACCGCAGATCCTCGGAGCCTCCGGGGACGCCCTGCAAACCTCCCGGAACCCCCGGGGACCCCCTGTGTCAGGCCGGAACCGTGTCCCTGCGAGGCCGAGCATGGACACAGCGTGCTCTGATCGCTCTGCTTTCCTCGTGCTTGCTGTGTCTCGGACCCGGATGCGGTGGAGACTCGTCCGGGGTGATTCGCGCGTCCGTGACGGCGGCGCGCGTGATCCGGGGCGACCTCGTCGTGCCGGTGGTGGCCGAGGGCACGATCCGTGCGCGAAGCAGCGCCGACATCCGCACCGGGATCTCGGCTCGCATCAGGCGTTTCTACGCAGAAGAGGGCCAGGTCGGAGGCAGTCCCGCTGCACACGCTGCACAACCCCGAGTGGTCCCGGGCGGCAGCATCGGGTAACATGCGCGAATGGAGACTGTGGACCGGGTCCTCGCGGTTGCCGTCGACTACGCCTGGGGCGTCCCGCTCATCATTCTGCTGGTGGTCGGTGGGCTCATCCTCACCATCATCGTCCGCTTTCTTCCCCTCCTGGGAGCGCGCCATGCCATTGCGCTCCTGCGCGGCAGGTACGACGACGAGCACGATCCCGGACAGATCAGTCACTTCCAGGCCCTGAGCACCGCTCTCTCGTCCACCATCGGCATGGGCAACATCGGCGGCGTGGCGATCGCGATCACGCAGGGCGGGCCGGGAGCGGTTTTCTGGATGTGGGTGGCGGCGTTCGTCGGGATGACCACGAAGTACTTCACGTGCACGCTTGCAGTCCTGTACCGCGGCCGGGACAGCCTGGGGGTCCTGCAGGGCGGGCCGATGTACTACATTGAGGTCGGCCTGGGCCGGCCGTTCCGTTTCCTGGCGATCTTCTTCTCCATCTGCGGGATGATCGGCTGCCTCGCCATGTTCCAGACCAACCAGATGGCGGAGATCCTCACGGCGGCCTATGATCTCCCCGGGTGGATCACGGGCCTGGTCTGCGTCTTCCTGGTCACGCTGATCATCATCGGTGGCCTGCAGCGGATCGCCGCCGTGGCGAGCCGGATCGTTCCATCCATGTGTCTTCTCTACGTCGTTGGAGTCGGCATCATCATCGTGAAGAACCTCTCCGGGATCCCGGCGATCTTCGGTCAGATCTTCCACGATGCGTTCACGGGAACGGCCGCTGCTGGAGGCGTTGCGGGAATCGCTTTCAGGCAAGTGGTCCAGACCGGCGTGAAACGGGCGGCGTTCTCCAACGAGGCCGGAATCGGTACGGCGCCGATGGCGCACGGTGCTGCGAAGACCGCGGAGCCGGTCCGCGAGGGGTTGGTCGCGATGATCGGTCCTTTCATCGACACGATCGTGGTCTGCACCTTGACGGCGCTCACGATTCTCTCGGCCGGCAACTGGCAGGTCTCGGATGTGGAGGGTACCTCCCTCACGATCCAGGCCTTCGAGGCGAGCATGGGCGTCGCCGGGAAGCTCGGCCTCATTCTGGTCGTTGTCATGTTCGGCCTCTCCACCATGATCGGTTTCTCCTACTACGGGAAGAAGTGCTTCAGCTATCTCTTCGGAGCGCAGCGCGGCCGGATCTACGACGTGTTCTACATCGTCATGCTCTTCCTGGGCGCCGTGTGGAGCGTGGACATCGTCGTCAACCTCCTGGACACAGCCTTCGCCCTGATGGCGTTGCCCAACATGATCGCGACGCTGATCCTGGCTCCCAAGGTCCTGGCTGCTTCCCGGGACTATTTCCGGCGCATGGGAATCGGCGAGCACGGGAAGGAGGGGGAGTACGCTCGGGCGGCGGATTCCGGGTTGGCGGCGCTCGACCCACCAGGGGTCGACGAGGCCGGGCGGTCGACACGAGAGTAGTCCTTCCTGCGGTCGACGCGGGAGCTGTGTTCCTGCGGTCGAGGGGTGATCGTGTTGCCGCGGCCGGCGGGGCGGCGGTCGACTGGACAGTCGTGTTCCGGCGGTCGATCGAAAGGTCGTACTTGCGTCGGATCGGGAAGCAGCAGCCAGCTGGCGAGAAGACGAGAATGATGCGCGACGCTGCACGGGATCGGTGCTACGGCCACCCGGGTTCCGGGGTGAGGAGACTCGGCAAGCGCCTGCTTTTCGATCTGCTCATTGGAGCCGTGGTGGTTTCTCAGGCGAGCGCGCGGCCGCGGATCCGGGAGTTCGGCGTCGAGCCCGGAGTGTTGGCGCCAGGTCCGTGGAATGCCATCACGGACGTCGAGGGGGTCCGGGTCGGCCATCGCACGCGCGTCGAGGGCGATGCGGTGCGGACGGGTGTGACGGCGATCCTCGCGCACGACGGCAACCTCCTTCAGCGGAAGGTCCCGGCTGCGGTCTATGTGGGCAACGGCTTCGGCAAGGCGGCCGGTTTCCTCCAGGTGCAGGAGCTCGGAAACATCGAGACCCCGATCATCCTCACGAACACGCTGAGCGTCGGCACGGCAGTCGAGGCTACTGCGGTCTGGACGCTGCAACAGCCCGGCAATGGAGATGTCCGCTCCGTGAACGCCGTGGTGGGCGAGACGAACGACGGCTACCTGAACGACATTCGCGGCCAGCACGTCACGCGAGAGGACGTCTGGGCGGCGATCGATGCTGCGGCCACGGGTCCCGTGGAGGAAGGGAGTGTCGGCGCCGGCACCGGAACGCGAGCGCTGGGATGGAAGGGTGGCATCGGCACCTCCTCGCGAGTCCTTCCCGAGAGCCTCGGCGGCTACACGTTGGGCGCGCTCGTGCAGTCGAACTTCGGCGGCATCCTGACGATCGACGGCGTGCCCGTGGGCGAGCGCCTGGGCCGATACACCTTCCGGAAGCAGATCGAGGAGGCACGCCGCAGCCGAGACCCGGACGGCGATCGCGGATCCGGCGGCGACGGCGACCGCAGTGGAAGAGATCGCGGCCGGGACGGCGACCGCGCCGGCTCCTGCATGATCGTTCTGGCGACGGACGCGCCGCTGTCGCCACGCAATCTGGAGCGGCTCGCACGTCGGGCCGTGCTGGGCCTGGCACGCACGGGGTCGTTCATGTCGAACGGGTCGGGCGACTTCGTCATCGCCTTCTCCACGCGCAACCTCGAGACCCACGCCCCCGCCGAGCGTACCCGCATGGTCGAGGAGCTGCACAACGACTTCACGAGCCCGCTCTTCCTCGCGGCCGTCGAGGCCGTCGAGGAGGCCGTCTACAATTCACTCGTCAAGGCGACGACCGTCACCGGATACCGCGGCCACACCGCGGAGGCCATTCCGATCGATCGTCTGCGCGAGCTCCTCCGGGAATGAGCTTCGGACGCGCGCCGGAGTCTGAGGCGGTGCTTCGCGTGCGACAAGCGACCTCGAGCGTGGTGTCCGCGTCGAGAACGCCTGAGGGAGAACCCAGGACCCACTCGAGCGGGTTCGTCAGCGACCGTCTCCATCGATCCTGATCCGCACGGGCCCCGTGCTCGGGCCTCGTGCTTCGATCTCGCGGTTCTGCATCAGGAGGCGCACGGTGATCTGCCGGGCTGCCCGCGGCCACTCGCCTTCCTCGACCTGTCCAGTGACGTCGACCCGGTCGTTCTCTCGCCGTGCCTCGTAGCGCGTCAGCCTGTACTCGCCGTCCAGGTAGCCCCAGCCGTCGCCAGCATCTTCGTAGAGGACGCCTTCGGCGCGGCCGTTCTCGTCGAGACAGATCAACAGCTCGAGCGGGTCGAGCGGCACTGCGTCCACGGACTGCATGACGGGGCCGACGGGGACGATGCTGCCGCCGCGCAGGTAGAGGTCGGGAAGTGCGGGGTTGGCGCCGCCGCCGAGCCCGAGGTCGAACCTTCGCCACGTGCCCCGGGGCATTGCAGCTTCCCGCGCGCGGCGTGGCGTCACCGTGGCCACCACGAGAAGATCGGAGCCGAGCAGGAAGGCGTCGTCCTCGGCGCGCAGCGCCGGATCGGTCGGATCGGCGAAGAACACCGGGCGCGCCACGGGGAGCCCGGTTCGAGAAGCTTCCCGGAAGAGCGTGTAGAGATACGGCATGAGGCGGTAGCGACGCTGCAGCGCCTGGGTGCAGGTCGCCTCGACCTTGCGTCCGAAGGCCCAGGGCTCCTTGTCGATGTTTCCCTTGCCCGTGTGCCCGCGTGCGAACGGCAGCAGCGCTCCGATGCCCATCCAGCGTGCGAACATCTGCGCGTCGCCGGCACCCTTGAAGCCTCCGATGTCGGGTCCCGCGAACGGCTGGCCCGAGAGCCCCAGGTTGAGCACCATGGGAATCGAGATGTCGAGGTGGTACCAGCTCGCGGTGTTGTCCCCCGTCCAGCAGGCCGCGTAGCGCTGGCCGCCGGCGAAGCCGGCGCGCGTCAGCACGAAGGGTCGCTTGTCGGGCCGCGCCAGCCGGGCCCCTTCACGCGACGCCCGCGCCATCAGCATGCCGTACACGTTGTGGTAGCGCGCATGTGTGCCGGCGCCCCCGAGCGCATCATCGGCCATGTGGACGTTCGAGAGCGGCATGGTCTTGGACGCCACGTGGAAAATCGCCGGTTCGTTCATGTCGTTCCAGATCCCGTCGATGCCCCGGGCGAGGAAGTCCGGGAAGAGACGCGACCACCACGAGCGCACGCGCGCGCGCGTGAAGTCCGGGAAGACGCAGTTGCCGGGCCAGACGCTGCCCGTGTACACGGTGCCTTCGCTCGTCTTCACCCACGCGTCGATGGCGGTGCCGGAGTCGTAGACGAAGTATCCCGGCTCCTTCTTGATGCCGGGGTCGATGATGGCGATGGTGTGGAATCTCTGCGCGTGCAGATGGTCCAGGAGCCGCTTCGGGTCGGGGAAGTGGTGCGGGCTGAACGTGAACGAGCGGAAGCCGTCCATGTAGTCGATGTCCAGCCAGATCACGTCGCAGGGGATCCTGCGCTTGCGGAACTCCGAGGCGATCTCGCGCACGCGCGAGTCGGGATAGTAGGAGTACCGGCACTGGTGGTATCCGAGAGCCCATTTCGGGGGCATCGGCATGTGTCCGGTCAGGTCGGCCAGCGTCCGCACGACCTCCTGGGGCGAGTCACGCTCGATGACGATGACGGGGAACGCAGGGCCGTCGGCGCTGATCACGATCTCCCAGCTCGTGTCGATGTGGCAGCGATGGCTCGTATCGGCAAGGACACCATAGGAGCTGCCGTCTCGCCGCACTGCCAGGACCCAAGGATGGGATTGATAGAGGTGCGGCGTTCCGTCGCCGTAACCGTAGGCATCGAAGTTCCACGCCGTCGTTCGGCGTCCGTTCCGGGGCAGCGGCCCAGGCACCTCGCCCGTGCCGTAGAGGCTCGTCCCGGGGTCGATGTGGATCACGACCGCGTCGCGATGGTTGATCTTCTGGAAGACGGGGCGGACGGGAAAGGCCGCGGGCGCAGGACCGGTGACCGGCAGCTCCCGGATCAGGGCGAGGGACGGCAGGCACGAGGCCCGAGCCTCTTCGGAGGCGAAGAAGCGCACGATGCCGTCGCCGCACTCTTCGGTGACCGGCTGCGCCCGTACGGCGCCGGCCCAGGAGAGCAGGCTCACCAGGAGAAGCCGCTGGAACCGGCGTGTCACGACGCTGGGACCTGCAGACGACGCCCCGTCTCCCGCCCCCATCTGTCTGAGCGCCGGACCAAAGAGCATGTCGCCCGCCCGTCGCACAGCGTCCTCGCGACGAAGACCAGGTTCACCCGGTCGCGGCACTGGTTTCTTCGAGCCCATGGAATCACGGATCCAGGAGGCGCTCCGGCGGACCGGCTCCTGGCTCAGTCGAGCAGATCGAGCAGGTGGCGGAACCTCGGGAACAGACCGCGGATCTCGTCGAGCGAAACGGCGCCGACGGAGATCCGGAACCATCCGGTCTCTTCGTCGAGACCAAAGGCCTGGAATGGCACCACGGCAAACCCCGCGCGCGCGAGGAGCAGCTTGCGCAGGGTCTCGTTGTCTTCGATCGGATCACCGTCGAGCTTCCTTCCGATCACGTCGATCCGCAGCGACAGGTAGATCGCCCCTTGCGGGTTCACGCAGTCCACCGGATAGTCGTCGGCCTGCATGCGGGAGAAGCCTTCGTGGAGCGCTTCGAGCCGCTCCCGCACGCGCCCGGCCATCTGGCACTTGAAGTTCTCCACCGCCGAAGTGTCCCCGAGGAACGCGGCGACGGCCACCTGCTCGGCCCTGGGCGCCCAGGCGCCGACGTGGCCGAGGAAATCCTTCATGCGCGCGGTCACGGTCGGCGCCGCCAGCACCCAGCCGACCCGCAGACCGGTCGCCGCGAATGCCTTCGACACGCCGTCGAGGCACACGACCCAGGGTGCCGATTCGGGGACGAGTCCTGGCGGCACGTGGTGCTTCGCGTCACCGAAGATCAACGATCCGTACACCGAGTCGTAGAGCAGGAAGAGGTGCCGCCGACCCTGTGCGGTGCGCTTCCTGTTCTCCTGCACCACGGCTTCGACGATGGCGCGCAGCTGCTCCGGCTCGATGACCGTGCCGGTGGGGTTGAGCGGGCTGTTCAGGCAGAGGAGCCTGGCGTCGCCCAGGTGGGGGGCCAGAAGATCGAGCGTCGGCATGAAGCCGTCTTCCATGCGCGTCGGTACCGCGACACCGCTCGCTCCGGCCAGCCAGGTGTAGTGGTTGTTGTTCCACGAAGGGACCGGGTAGACCACCTTCTCGCCCGGGTTCAGCACGCAGCGGTACGTCGCATACAGAATCGGTCGGGCGCCGCCGGCGATCAGGATCGATTCGACCGGGTAGCGCACACCCCACTCTCGCGCGACGTGCCCGGCTACCGCCTGGCGCAGGGTCTCCACGCCGTCCGACGGAGGATAGTTGGTCTCTCCCGCTGCCAGCGCCGTCTGGATTCCTTCGGACAGCGTTTCGGGAATGGGGAAATTGCGCGGTTCGAAGTCGCCCACGGTCAGGTTGCAGACCGTATGGCCGGCCTCGATCCTCTGCCGGATGTCTGCGGCGATCTTGAGGATCTCGGAGCCCACCAGGTTGCGCACCTGTTCGGATAGCGATCGGTCGGTGCGTTCCCTGTCGCCGAAGTCGAGGTCCGAGATCGATCTCTGAGGCATGAGGGGATTCTACCCACCGCGGGCCGAATGCACCAGCCCGGGACGAACGAGGGACGGAGGCCGGTTCAGCTGGCCTGGGGCGGACTTGGCCCCACGGGCTCCGTGGAGTTGCTCCGCCCGCGGGTGGGCGCAGCTCCGCCTGCTCCGGCGGCCACGGCGCCACCGGCTCCACGACGGACTCCACCGGCCGCGGCTCGACGTACGCGGACCACAGGGCATGCCGACACACGGCCGCTCGGACCCGGTGCTGGCGTCCTTGTTTCTCGATCACGCTTCCCGATTTCGAGAACATGGCGACGGCGCGGTTTGCACCGTGACTCGCTGCCGAGAGGGCGCCGAACGTTCCGGATGGAGAGTCTCGGGAATCGCTGGGGCGATGCGCCGGAAGGGTCGTGAAGCGCCGGGGTCCGACTCTCTTGTGCCAGTGGCAGAGGTCCTGTAGGATGGAAGCCTGCCTAACGGGATCCCGCTTCGTGTCCCTCAACCCCTGCGCAGCCGCAGGCTGCCTCCGATAGACTGCGCGTCGAACTCACCAGGAGGCGTCCTGTGGACCCCACAACACTCTTGTCCGTGCCTACGCGCGTACGTCTGCGGCGGAATGCGCCCGGGAGCAGGATCCTGCGCCTGCTCCTCGTCCTGGTTGCAGCTGCCACGGCCGCCCTCCCTGGGCGTGGAGCGAACGCGGCGAGTGCCTTGAATCGTCCCGGGGATCCGGTCGTCCTGACCGGAGCCAGGCTGACGGCGCTCATCGGTACGGTGCCGGCGGACATCGTCGGATTCCGCTGGGAAGGCGGCTGGGCGCAGATCCCCATCCAGGTGGACGAGAGGATGGTCGTCGACTTCGGGACGGTGTACGACACCACCGCCACGGGTCTGACCTTCCTCACCTACGCCGATGGCGGCACCTTCACCGGAGAGGACGGCAATCCCCGCTTCGACCTGGACGACGAGCTGGCCTTCATGGCCCGGCATGCGGGTGGCATCTCCTTGGCTTCGGCCCATCCGGCGGGAGTGGTTCCGGGCACGGGGCTCGAGCTTGCGATCACCGATCCGCTCACCGGTGACGTCGGTTACGTCTACTTCTTCCGGAGCGGGACGCTCGCACCCGGCGCCGGACAGAGCCTGGTCGACTACCAGTTCAATCTGCTGTCCGGGGACTACAAGACGACCTACAACACGTCCCACGGTCCGAACCCGGAGAACTCGGTCGTCACCACGCCGTCGTACTCGGTGCACTTCTCGGATCGCTGGATCCGCGACGAAACGGCCATCACCGCAGGCGGAGCGACGGGTGTGGACATCATCGATCGTCACAAGACGCTCTTCGCACCGGGGAACTGCGGCCGCTCCGAGGACACGTTCAGCGCCGGGGAGGGCGCGTTCATCGTCAATCGCTCGGGGCCCGTGCGTGCGATTCGCGGCTACGTGGGTGCGAACAGCGGACCCACCACCTACCGCATCCACACCTTCTACGAGGCGCGGGAGGAGATCTTCAACGCGGTGCGGGTGCATCCCATTCAGAGCGTGGTGGACTTCTACGACTACTCTCCCGCGGCGGTCGGCATGACTTACCACGACGATCTCAACATCGCGGGCGTCGTGGTGGACGGTGTTCCGGACGTGATCGTTCTGGGCCAGATCGTCTGGGAGATGGTGACGGGAGGGC
>JBHHXQ010000011.1:0-18873 GCA_046757105.1 Candidatus Krumholzibacteriia bacterium | reverse complement strand
CTGGCGGTACACCCCCACCTCGGGGGCGTGCTGCACGGCGCGCACGAGCGCCCTCTGACCACGGATGCGTCCTTCGATCGTGCCTTCGGCGGCGTGGATTCGGCCGATGTGGAAGAGGACCCGCGGGTCGTTGCCGAGCTCGTAGTTGGCCTTCTCGAGAAGCTCCAGGGCAGCGGCGCTGTCACCGAGGGCGAGCCTCCGCAGGCCGTCGGCGAAGTCGTGCTCGCCCTTGGTGACCCCGGACCGGCAGCCGCCGAGCAGGAGGAGAGCCGCAACCAGGCCGGCGCTGCCGAGGCAGCGAGTGGAAGGGCGACCACGGTGCATCTGCCGGCCCGCACACCCGGCGACGCGCTTCGTTCGGCACGATGGACCCATGTGGAAAAGTTATCGGTCACGTCCTGCAGCCGCAAGAGAGAGCGGGGTCTGGCGCGACACCGGCGGCAAGCGTCCGCTCAGCTGCCCTTCTGCCGCGGCCGGACGAGCTCGAACGGAACCGTGCGGCTCGAGGCGGCGCCCGTCAGGGTGTCGACCAGCTCGACCGTGAGCTCGTACGGCCCGGGATCGACCGCGCTCAGGTCGATGGACAGCTGCTGCTGCTCGATCTCCTGGCCCGGCAGGAACGTGAACGTCGCCTGGACGGCGGGCCGGCGGCTCGCATCCCTGCGGTCCAGGTAGCCGAGCTTGAAGCGATCCCAGAAGGTTTCCGGCGGCGGCAATGAAACCACGCGATAGCTCACCGCCAAGGCGCCGCGCTCGGCGAGAAGTGCGCCCGACGGGTAGATCTCGAAGTACAGGTGCAGGCGATCGCCCTCGATCGCGTTGCTCACGCGCGGAACGGCAACGACACCGCCCATGTCGAACAGGCCACCCGCGCCGTGACGCACTTCGTACGCGAGCATGATGTCGCTGAGAGCCGTGGCGCCCGTATGGAAGTCCTGGACACGCAACGAATCACGCCCGAAGACGGCCCAGAGAATCTGCGTATCCCCGGCGCCACCGCGGTCGCCGGCCGGCACCGAATCCCGAGCCTGCACCGCGAGGGCCTGCAGTCCGAGCACCAGCTCCTGTGCCGGAACCTCGAGACGCATCCGTCCGACGGCACGCCCCCCCGGAAGTGCATGCAGCTCCGATCGGATCGCCACCGCGCTCTGCCGGGCCGCGAGCCTTCCGGGACCGCCCCAGCCGGCGGCCTCGAGCGCCAGATGGCTCATCACGGTGTCGGAGTCGACCTCGAACGCGATCTCCACGGCCGTGCGTCCCGGTTGTCCTCTGAAGAAGCGCAGCGCGTACTGCCAATCGGTCCCCGGCCCCTTGAAGGCGAGCCGCGTGGCGGCCGGGACCACTTCGAACAGCAACGGGGTTTGGAAGTCGGAAAACGCACTCCGCCGAGCGAGCTGAAAGTCACCGTTCAGGTAACGGTCGACGAAACGGAAATGCGTGTCGCGGGGTCCCTTGGACTCGTACGTCCATCGCCATCCCGGCTTGCGGGAATCGAGCATGCGCTTCATGCGGCCGGGCGGACCGTAGCGCTGGTAGATCTCGCCGCGATCCGTGTCGCGTCCTCGCTTGCCGAGCAACGGGACGTCGAAGAAGAAGTCGGCATCGACGACGCGCGCCAGGTGCTCGAGGAGGCGCTCGTTGACGAAGGTCGTCGGCGTCGGGTCGTTCCCCCACCAGTAGTGCAGGCACACGGAGTCGCGCTGGACGTCCGACAAGATTCTGTAGCCCATGACGCTGTCGGGGTGGATGAGCGAGCGCAGTCCGATCCATGACTCGCGTTCCTTCCACGACATGCAGTGGAATGCGTCGTCCGCGACCTGCTGCACCCGGTCGAAGCGCCGGGCGTGGTACTCGATGGCGGCCAGGAGCAGTCCGAAGCGCCCCGGACAGTCGCGCCCCGACACGATCGGCGTCACGAGGTCCCGCGCCCGCCCGAAATGGCCACCGTACATGTGCAGGAAGGCGAACCGGTAGCGGGCCTCGTGGTCTTCGGTGTCGGACTGCATGGCGCGCGCGTAGCACGCCATGGCGCTGTCGAGAAACGCCTCCTCTTCGAGATCGTCGAAGAACTTCTCCTGCATGTTCTGGCCGAGGAGAAGCCAGGCGTGCCCGAGCGATGGATCGAGCCGAACCGCCGAGGCCAGCATGTTGGTGCTCTGCCGGGTGAAACGCTGTCGCTGGAGGAGCGCACCGTAGGCCGCGCGGTAGATCCCGACGCCGGGGGCATGCTGGACGGCGCGCTGCAGGACCGTGTGGGCGTGGGCTCGTCCTTCGATGGTGCCGCGGGCGGCAGAGAGCCTGCCGATGTGGAAGAGGACGCGCGGATCGTCGCCGAGCTCGTAGTTGGCCTCTTCGAGGAGCTCGAGGGCCCCCGCACTGTCGCCGAGGGCCAGCCTCTCCAGGCCATCGGCGAAGAGGATCTCGCCCTTCGTGGCGCCGGCGCGACATCCGGCCAGAAGAACGAGGACGGCAAGAGCGCCCGAACCGGCGAGAACCCGCGCGGCCTCGAGGTGCGGCTCGGATTGCGGCCGCCGTCGCGGGCTCGGGGTCGCACGCCGCGTTCGGTGCGATGGACGCATGCCAGCAAACATAAGAGAGGAAGGACCGGCGACTCAAGCGGGGCGGCGACGCGATCCCCCCTGGGACCGCTGGCCGAACCGGCCAGCGGCGCTCGGGCCGGACGAGCATCGCCCCCGAGCAGGCGCAGTTCGGCTACAATGCCTCCCCGGAGGAATGCACCATGCCACGCGTACTGATCGTCGACGACGAGAACAACATCCGCAAGCTGCTGGCCGGCGTCCTGGGAGACGAAGGCTACGAAACCGAAGACGCCGCATCGGGAGAGGACGCTCTGGAGCGCCTGCGCCGGCGACCCGCGGACATCGACGCGGTTCTCCTGGACCTGGCCCTGCCGGGGATGGACGGCGTGCAGGTTCTCGAAGCCATGGAGAAGCTTCCTGCGCCGCCGGTGGTCCTCATGATGAGCGGGCACGGCACCATCGAGAGCGCCGTGCAGGCCACGAAGCGCGGCGCCTTCGATTTCCTCGAGAAACCGCTGTCCCCACCCAAGCTGCTCATCGCGCTCGAGAACGCCCTGCGCGTGCGCAGGCTCGAGTCGGAGAAGGCCGAGCTCCTCGACCAGCTGGGCGGCCGTCACGAGATGCTCGGGGAGTCGCAGCCGATGCTCCGGCTTCGGGACGAGATCCACAAGGCCGGCTCCAGCCAGGCGCGCATCCTCATCCAGGGCGAGAACGGTACCGGCAAGGAGCTCGCCGCCCGCGCCATCCACGCGATCAGCCCGCGCGCCTCGGAACCATTCGTGAGGCTGAACTGCGCGGCAATCCCGCGCGACCTCATCGAGTCCGAGCTCTTCGGGTACGAGAAGGGCGCCTTCACCGGCGCCATGTCCCAGAAACGCGGCAAGTTCGAGCTCGCCAGCAGCGGCACGCTCTTCCTCGACGAGGTCGGCGACATGAGCCTCGAGACCCAGGCCAAGCTCCTGCGCGTGCTCGAGGAGAACGAGATGGAACGGGTGGGAGGCACGGAGACGATCTGCCTCGACGCGCGCGTCGTGGCCGCGACCAACAAGAAGCTCGCCGAGGAGATCGCCCAGGGAAACTTCCGGGAGGACCTCTTCTTCCGGCTCGCAGTCATCACCATCCGGATCCCGCCGCTGCGCGAGCGCGGGCCGGACATCGTACACCTGGCCAAGAGCTTCCTGCAGCGCTACTGCGAGGAGAACGGGCGCCGCGCCAAGACGCTGACCACGTCCGCGTGTGCGCTGCTCTCGCAGTACGAATGGCCGGGCAACGTACGCGAGCTACGCAACATGATGGAACGTATCGTCATCATGCACGAGGACGACGTCGTGGACGCAGAGCATCTGCGCCCGCTCTTTCTCACCACCGGAAGCGATGGTGAGGAAGCATCCCTCGGAACGTCGCTGCGCGAGAACCTCGAGAGCTTCGAGCGCCGCACGATCGAAAAGGCGCTGGCGGCCTCGAACGGCAACATCGCGCAGGCCGCCCGCTCGCTCGGACTCGACCGCGCCAACCTGCATCGCAAGCTGCGGCGCTTCGGCCTCGTCAGGCCGAAGAACGAGGAGAAGTCCGAAGAACCCGTGGAGTAGACCGACTCGTGTGCCGCGCTCCGGGCGTCCGAGTCGCGCCGCGAACGCTGCAGGATCACCCGCGTTCATCCGGGAGCCCACCCTGGCGGGCTTCGACCGGGCTGGTGCGCACCGGGAGCGCCTCGGCCGCGCACCGCGCATCCGGTGGCCGCGATCCGTGGCCTCAGGCACAATGGAGTTTCTGTCCGGAAGATCGCCGAGAAGGGAGGTCGATCCGAGAATCCGATGATTCGCTTGATGTCGCGTTCTGCCCGCGGGCCGGCGCTCCTACTCGTCCTGGCGACGGGAGTCGGACCGGTCCACGGAGCCGCTGTGGCGCTCGAACCCCGAGCCGCGCCGGCGCTCAACCCTCAGGGTCTTTGTCCTTCCGCCGTGCGCGCCTCTCGGGCGCGGGGATCCACCGCAGTGTCTCGTGACCACAGCGGATGTGTGGGTCCGAAGCAGCGGAGGCGTTGGCTCGAGCCGGGGGCGAGTCCGATCGAGAGCGTGGCACTCGAAGCACCCATCGCTCCAACCGCCCACGTGGCGAGTGCGTTTGCATACAGCAGCCTCGGAGGCAACGAGGTGTGGTGGTCCGGTTTCTATCCACCCGGGGCCACCGGACCGATCGGGCGTTTCTCTCGAGACGAGGTGCGGGGCCCTGACCGTGCATCGAGGCGAGCTCGTGGCGGCTGGCGATGTCGGGTTCATGGACGGGGTGCGCGCACCGGGGATCTCGAGCTGGAACGGCGCGCGGTGGATTCCGCTCGGATCAGGAGTCTCCTTCTTCGGGGGAATCGACTGTCTGGGTGTCTGGGACGGCCGACTCATCGCCGCAGGGTCGGTCACTTCGTCTGCCGGAGATTCCGCGACCGCGATCTACGAGTGGGACGGCGGGCGCTGGCGGCGTCCCGGGGCGGGGATTCGCGGCGGCGGGCTCGCCACCGTCCGAGCACTCTGCGTCTACCGTGGCGAACTCATCGCCGCCGGCGCCTTCTCGCTCGCTGGCGGAATGCCCGCGAACTCCGTCGCCCGCTGGGATGGTTCGTCCTGGCACGCCATGGGCGCGGACAGTCTACGCGGGAGCTACCCGGTCGTCTGGTCACTCGCCGTCTATCGAGACACGCTGTACGCCGGCGGGCGGTTCCTGCTTGCCGAGGGTGACTCGACCGGCTACCTGGCGGGCTGGACCGGCAGCTCCTGGGAGATCGCGGCTGGCGGAACGGACGGTCCGGTCATCGCGCTGCACGTGCTCGGCGGCCGCCTCGTCGTTGCAGGCCGGTTCACGCGTGCGGGACGCCCGCCGGCACGACACATCGCCACGTGGGACGGCGGCTCGTGGGCCGCGCTCGGCGACGCCTCGACGAGGAAGGAGAGGGCTACCGTTCGACGGGCAAGCTCGTGGTGTTGCGTTGAGTCGATGCGGCCTGCCGAGACGCCGCACCGTCAGACTGGGCCGGGGAACTCAGATTGACGCCATGACGGCCAGCTGGCCCATCCGCACAGCGCGTCCGTCCGAGAGAACGTGATTCGTTCACGACCGAGACACATCGCGTGAGTTCGTGTTTGTTCGACTCTCCGAGGCAACATGGCTGGGCAAGATTCGTCAAGACTGTCGACCGACTCATGCATTCCCCGGGAATCGGGGAAGGACCGGCCGATATGGGGACTCCCCATGCGCCTCGGCGAGCGAACGAGCATGCTCCTGATCGCCACCGTGATCGGCGTCCTCGGTGGTCTCGGCGCCGTCGTCTTCCGCTGGCTGATCATGACCTGTCAGAGCCTGGCCTGGGGCCCGGCAGGCACGCCGCTCGAGCGGTTTGCTCAGTCTCCAGCGTACCTGCGCCTTCTCGTACCTGCGGTGGGTGGACTCCTGGTGGGGCTCGTCGTCAAGTTCCTCGCTCCCGAGGCCAAGGGCCATGGAGTCCCCGAGGTCATGAACGCGGTGGCTCGGCACGGCGGCGTCATCCGCCCTGTCGTTGCCATCGCAAAGTCCTTGGCCTCCGCGATCTGCATCGCCACGGGAGGATCGGTCGGCCGGGAGGGCCCTATCGTTCAGATCGGGGCCGCCATGGGCTCGACCCTGGGCCAAGTGCTCCACCTTTCCGCACGCAGGATCCGAACGTCTGTCGGCTGCGGCGCGGCGGCTGGGATTGCGGCAACCTTCAATGCGCCGATCGCAGGGGCATTCTTCGCTGCAGAGATCATCCTGGGCGAATTCGGTGTAGGTGCATTCAGCTCGGTGGTCGTCAGCGCGGTGAGTGCAACAGTCGTCTCGCGCACCTTGCTCGGAGACGTCCCGGCGTTCGCGATCCCGTCCTATGCCATCGTGAGTCCGGCAGAGATGTTCACGTACGTGTTCCTGGGCCTACTGGCCGGCGTCGTCGGTGTGGTCTTCGTGATGGCGCTGAACCGGTCCGAGGAGCTATTCGACCGCCTTTCTGGCCTCCCGGGTTTCCTCAAGCCAGGCATCGGTGGACTGGGGATCGGTTGCCTGGGGCTCCTCCTTCCGCAGGTCATGGGAGTTGGGTACGACAGCATTGGCCACGCGCTATTCGATCGGCTCGGAATGGGATTGCTCGTCATCCTCCTGCTCACCAAACTGCTGGCGACGAGCTTCACACTGGGCTCAGGCGGCTCCGGCGGGGTTTTTGCCCCGTCTCTGCTCATGGGGGCGAGCCTTGGGGGAACTGTCGGGCATCTCGCACGGGCGGTCTTTTCGTTTCCAATGGCCTCCCCGGGCGCCTATGCCGTCGTCGGGATGGGCGCCATGGTGGCTGCGGCCACGCACGCCCCGATCACTGCGATCATGATCATCTTCGAGATGACAGGCGACTACAGGGTCATGCTGGGCCTGATGGTCTCTTGCATCTTGGCAACCGTCGTCGCCCAACGACTGAGGCGCGAGTCGATCTACACGATCAAGCTGATTCGCCGGGGCATCGACCTCCAGGCCGGACAGGATATGAATGTGCTCCGGCAGCTGCACGTTCAGGACATCCTCCATCCAGAGCTGGAGACCGTCCCGCAAAGCGCAAACCTGGATTGCCTCTACCAACACTTGGTGAACTCCCCCCACTCGGAGTTCTTTGTTGTCGACGAGCAGGGCAGCCTCGTGGGCATAATCAGCATTGATGACCTTCGCCGAACACTCCCGCACATGGATGATCTGAGGCACATTGTCATTGCCGAGGACCTGATGTCGCGCCAGGTGCTCTTCGTGCGCGAGGACGACACCCTGGACTGCGCCATGCAGCAGTTCGGGAAGCGGCCTTTTCGGGAACTACCCGTCCTTCCAGCCGGAGAGACCATGGTTCCTGTCGGCACGATCCGGCGACACGACGTCATCAACATCTACAATCGAGAGATCGTGAGGTTGGACCTCGCCGGATCGGTCTCCGCGCGGATCAGTTCCACGAACAAACTGAGGACTTGGGAAACGATCGGCGACTACGTGCTGGTCCAGGTGGAGGCTCCACCTCACTTGTGCAGACAGCCTCTGAGATTCCTGCACCTCAGACAGAAGCGCGGAGTGCAGATCATCCTGATCGAACGGAATGAGGGACCAGGGAACCGTTTCGTCTTCCCGACGCGGGAGACGATGCTGAATCCGGGAGACCGAATCATCGTCTTTGGACATCGCGAGAACGTGGATGCCTTCGGGCGCGAAGCGGGTTAGCACGTGGTCCCACACACGCCCGGGCGGCGCGAGGTTGGTGGATCTGCCCCGCGTGTCGTCCATGGGATCGATGCGATTCCTGTGTCGCGGCACGTGGCCGGCGCCGTGCTGGACCCTGGCGTCGCGCGGCGCGCCGACTGCCGGGGCGGGAGTCGAAGGCTGGCTCGCTGCAGCCACCCCCGCCGTCCGTGGTCGCCCGCACAACGGGGTGTGTGACGGCGACATCAGCAGGCCTCGGGGGACTGGTCGCGGCCGCTGTTCTAAGTGCTTGTGATATCAGGTGTTGGATGGGCATGGCGATGGGCTGGGAGGGTGGTCTGCGAAATGCTGGAGTGCGGGTGCGGGTCCACCGTGCTCTCGAAGACGGTGACCCCCGGAATCGATACCACGGGACAGCTCCCTTGGTGGGCCCGCAACCTCGATTCTCCGCGGGAGGAAGGCCACGCGCCTCGCTTTTCGTCAGCGCAAGACGGCGTTGCTCGGCGCCCTGCTTTTGCTCGAGAGCCTGGTTGCTGCCGGACGGGCCACGGTGGCCGCCAGGCCTCTCGTGCATGAGGACTTCTATCCGCACCGCCGTGGACAGCGTGTCGTCTTCAGCATCCAGGCACCTGCCAACGCCCGCGTTCACCTGATCGGCGACTTCAACGACTGGGACCGCCACGCGACGCCGCTCGAGTACGTCGGCGACGACGTCTGGGAGGTGGCGCTGCGGCTTTCGGAGAGCGTGTACGAGTACAAGTTCGTCGTCGACGGCAGGCACCTGCTCGACCCCTCGAACCCCGACGAGGTCACCGCACGCGACGGCAGCGTGCGCTCGCGCATCAAGGTGCTCTCCGGCGGTCGGGTGTCGCAATATGGGCGCAGACACCACCGCCGCGATAGGGTCCCGACCCGCGTGACCTTTTCCCATCGTGGCCACAGCCGCTTCACCGTGGGCGGCGACTACTCCTTCACGCGCGTCGACGGCTCCATGCTCTGGCTGAATCTCAAGTACAGGTCGACGTACGACTACACCCCCGAGCTGCGCGTCGGCTTCGGATACGGCTGGGAGAGTGAGCGCACCACCTACGAGGCCGACCTCGCGCAGCCGCTCCTCCGGTCGCGAGCCTTGAACGTCGGGGTGTATCTCGTCGACGGCACCGGGTACGAGAACCAGTCCGGCATCGGCTGGCGCGAGAACACGCTCGCGGCGCTGTTCTTCAAGCACGACTTCAACGACTACTACCACATCCAAGGCGTCGAACCGTACGTGAGCTTGCGCCTTCCGGGCTACAGCACGCTGCGCGTCTCCTGGGCGGTCGAGGACTACGACAGCCTCACCTCGAAGACCGATTGGAGCTTCTTCAAGGCGGGGCGCGACCGCTTCCGTCCCAACCCTCCGCTCTTCCTGCTCGAAGATCCGGACGGGCTCGGCGGGGCCGGGCGCCTGAAGGCGACGCGCGTGGAGCTCGTCCACGACAGCCGGCGGGCGCGGCACGTGGGGACGGTCGGCACCTACGTGCGCGGCTTCCTGGAGGTCGGCGACGGCGACTTCTCCTATGCGCGCTGGATCAGCGACGGCCGCGCCTACATGCGCCTCGGTCCGCCCGTGCACGTGGCACTCCGGTTCACCGCCGGCGGCCGCTTCGGCAACCCGACCATCCCGTCGCAGAAGCTCTTCTACGTCGGCGGGCTGGGAACCGTGCGCGGACACGAGTTTCGCCTCCTCACCGGGGATCACCAGATCGTGGGCAACCTGGAATACACGCTTCTCTTCGGTGACCTGGATTACGGCCTGCTCTTCTTCTACGACGCCGGCACCGCGTGGAACTCGACGGTGGAACGGCTGGACGACGCCACGATCCTGCAAGCCGTCGGGTTCGGCTTGAAGAGCGCCGACAACGACTTCCAGATCCATGTCGCGAAGCCCGTCGGCGAGATCGAGGGCGACATCGAGACCACGGTGCGCCTGCAGCGCACGTTCTGACGGAGGACCCTCCGGCGGTCACTCGCCGCCGCGCGAATCAGCAACGAATCGGATGCCTTGGGGGGACCGGCCGCTCTTACGGGCCCTCGGGCCGGGCACGTCACGAGCCGGTCTCCCCTGGCAACCCGCACCTGGATCACCTCCGGCGCGGATGGCTGCAGCCCCAGCCGAGGCCCTTCCCATCCAGCATGCTAGAATCGGCGCGCCGCGCTCGGACCCGATGCGAGATCAGGCGGGCACGAAGGGACCTGGATGAGAACGTCATGGCGACGGCCGTTCGGAATCCTGCTGGGGCTGTGTGTGGGGACCACGGCCTCGACCCGCGCCACGGAGCTTCGCATCGAGCAGGTTGCGGCGACCTCACAAGGCTTCCTCTACGTCGAGTTCGAGCTGCAGGAGCCCTTCGAAGGCATCTATCTGGAGGCGCTGCAGTCGGGCCTGCCGACCACGCTGGACTACACCATCGAGGTCTGGCGGGACCGTAGCGGCTGGTGGGACAAGCTCGAGGACACCTACGAGAGGGAGTTCCGGCTCTTCCGTGACCTCCTCAACGACGAGTACCTCGTGGTCACGCCGGAGGAGACGCAGCAATTCGCCGCGCTCGACTCGCTGGTCGAGGCGGTGTGCCTTTTCCACAGGCACTCCGAGCAGGGCCCGCAGTACTTCCGCCGGGCGCTCTTCGCCCCTGGGAAGCGCTACTACGTCGTCATCACGGCGCACCTGGCTCCGCTCAGCGTGGAGGACCTCAACGAGCTCGACGATTGGCTGCAGGGGACGATCCGCAGGCGCGGCGATCAGACGCGCGGCGGCATCTCGGCCCTCTCGCGCACGATGGGCGGCCTGCTGATGAGCATGACGGGCTTCGGAGACAAGAAGGTGCGCGGCCGCACCCCGAAGTTCCGCCCCGAGGAAGTGCTCGAGCAACCGATCCGCATCCAAGTGGAGCGCGACGACATCGAGCCCGTCCTCGCCATCCCCGACAGCGGCGACTCGCGCTAGGCTCGCTAGCCCCGGGTGCTGCACTCCATGAAGTGGAGGGCCTGCACGAGTGTCCGAATCGCCGGAGGCAGCCCATTGGGGTCCATGACTCGACAGCAGGCCGGGATTCTACCCGGATGCTCGCCAGGCCAGATGCACTCATCGGACTCGTGCGGGGCCTTGATCTCCGGACCCTCGGGGCGCAAGCTTCACATCGCTGGGATGAAATCCTGCTGCAGCTCTTCCCAACGAGGACCGCCGGTCATGAAGACCGCATCCGTTCTTCTCGTGTTGTCGGCAGCGGTCGCCATCCCCACTCCGTGCTCGGCGGACGAAGGATTCGTCGGACTGTATGCCGACCCCGAAGCCACGCAGTCAGACATCGAGATCCCACAAGGGGAATCCCGGAGGATCTTCGTCGTCGCCACGACCGGAGATGCGACGGCGGACGGATTCACGGGTGCGGAGTTTCGAATCGAAGTCTCAAATCCGGACGGTTACTTCTTCGTCTATCACCCGCCTCTCGAGGCGATCGTCATTGGCAGCCCGTTCGATCTTGAACCAGACAACCCGTGGAATCCGGCCGGCGTCAACGTTGCGTTCGGGGAGTGTCAGACCATCACGGGTACGGCGCCAGACCGAGTGCCGCTCGGGTCGATCACAGTTCTCAACAACGGCGGCGGGCCGACGTTGCTTCTCGTCAAAGCGAGGGATGAGCCCACCCATCCCCTGTTTTCGTGCCCGCTCTTCACGCTCTGCGATCCTCCGGTGTTCTCCAAGTCGTGCATGAAGCAAGTCGCATTCGACGGCGCTGAGGAAGTGTCCTTTCGAGCCAGTTTGAACGGCGCCATCCAGCCGACGGAGGAATCGAGGATCGGCCTCTACTTCGACCGCGCCGGAACGACGTGTCCGAAGACCGTGGAAGCCCCGCTCGACACCCTCTACGTCATGGCGCGCGTCGGTCCCAGTGAGTTCAGCATGGCCCGGTTCCGCATCGACGGGTTGCCGTCCGGCTGGTTCGCGGATGCAACGTTCAACCGAGATTCACCGTCGGGCTGGGCAGTATGTTCGAGGGCGGCGTCACGCTCGCCATGCCGCCACCTTGTCTCGTCCCCGACATGAACGACTTCTTTCTCATCGCCACCGTCATGTTGATCGTCATGACCGAGGTTCAAGACCAGGTTCTGGAAGTGAAGCAAGAAACGCCTCCCACCGATCCGATGTTCCCATGTCCGGTCTTTGCCTCGTGCCACGATCCGTACACGGCAAGATGCGTCGAAGGTGGACGGGCCATCCTCAATCCAGTGACGTTGGATTGCGTGGACGTCGGTGGCTCGCTCGCGGTCGAAGACGTCACCTGGACCGAGATCAAAGGGTTGTACAGGGAGTAGACGGCTGCTGGGGAGCGGTCGCTACTTGCTCTCGGCGATCCCCGCTGCTTCGACGCGATAGCAGTTGAGCTCCATGGGAGTGGCCTCCGCCGCCTCGTGTTTGCTCCTGCCCATTGCCAGGAGCGCCTGGCGGGCCGGCCGCCACCCTGTCACGACGTAGAGGCGATCGCCGACGAAGAAGTACCCGTCCATTTGGGGATCGCCCTGGCCGCGGAGCGCCACCTCGCGTACGTACCGACCCCGGGAGTCGAAGATGTCGAAGACGCCCAGGAGCCCCGCTGGGAGCATCCTCGAGCCGTGGCTCGTCAACACCCACAGGGTGCCGTCGTCGCGTGGGTAGATGCCGCTGATGTCGGGATCGGCGGCGGCGATCACGAGTCTGGCGGCGAAAGCGACCCAGAGGTTGCGGAGCTCATCGATCTCTTCCTGGCGGCGTTTGCGCCGCGCGTACTCGCGACGGACGACGCGGTCGAGCGTACCGTCCGCCTTGAACAACGTGATTTCGTAGTCGAGGCCACCCGCCAGAACGTAGACACGGCCGTCGGTGCCGACGCCCCAGCGTCCGGCTCTGTCGAAGGTGAGGAAGCTGTCCTCTTCGAGAACGCGGTTCGCAAGCTTCAGCTCGCGGGTGTAGGTCGTGTAGCTGTTCAGAATCCTGCCTTGCATGTCCATCCCGTCGAGCGAGACCTTCTGCGTCACCTTGCCCTTGCTGCGGGACTGCAGGTGCCGGACCAGGATGATGTGGCTGCCTGCCCGGCGGCCCCCGAACAGCATCTGGAAGCCGCCGCCATCCGGCGCAGGCAGGGGGAAGTCGCCGGCCGGTTCGCCATCCGGTGTGAGCATGACGATCTTCCCGGGGACCCTCTGCATCACACCGATACACCCGTCGGGCATGAAGAACATGTCGCTGGGACGCCGGAACTCGCCCGGCCCCTCGCCTTCGCGGCCGATCGTGTTCAGGTACTGGCCGTTCTGGTCGTAGATCTTGATCTCCGAGAGCTGGGCGTCGAGCACGTAGACGTTGCCCTGCGCGTCCGTGGCGATGCTCTCGATGACGCCGAAGAACTCTTCGTCGCTCTCACTGTCTCCTCCGAGTCTCCAGAGCTCTCTGAGCTCGATCGTCGCCGGAGGCTGCATGCCGGTGGCTGGATTCATCACGTACAGGACGCCGTGTTTCTGGACATCTTGTCCGTTCCAGGAGCCGGCCACGGCGGGCGATGGCCAACAGGCCAGCTGGGCGAGCGCCGCGAGCAGAAGGAGGTCGAGGGACACCGAGCGGGCGACGTGACGGCGGTTCGGAGGTGGCGGGACCCATCGGTTCGACATGAACGCATCCCCGGGGTTCGAAGCCCACCGGTCACTGCTGCCAATCCTACGATCGAGTGTGACACACTTCCCGACTGGCCGCGGAGAAGGTCGCACACGAACCGGAGCCGGCGAGGTTTGGAAGGCTACGGGGGCCTGAGGCAAACACTAGGTCGAGCTTCCGTCTCGGGCCAGCTCGGGGAAGCGCGTGGCGAGGCTGGACCGGAGCGCCCGCAGGACCTGCTTCGTGACCTCTTCCGACGGCTGCTCGCCGTCGAGGACCACCCAGTCATGCTCGCGTGCGAGCCGCAGGTAGTGTGCGCGTGCTTGCTCGAGCAGTGCGACGTCGCGCTCGAAGTCGTCACGGCCGCTGGCCTTGCGGCGGCGCGACTCCTGCGGCGAGATGTCGACGAACAGCGTGACGTCCGCCTCGAGGAGCCCGGTCTCGAGACCGCGGAGCCACTCCTCGTCGAAACCCTGGGCGACCCCGTACACGACGTTCGACCCCGTGTAGCGATCCACGAGCACGAGAGCGTTGCGCTCCACGAGGGCACGCAGCTCCGCGTCCTTCTCCCAGCGGTTCGCTGCGAACAGCATGGCCCGCGCACGCGCATCGAGCCGAACCCGACCACACAGGGAGCTCTGGATCACGCCGCCGATGGGCGTGTCGTAGTCGGGATAGTGTCGCAGCTCACAGGCCAGGCCGATCGCATCCAGGCGCGCCTGCACCGCGCGTACCTGCGTCAGCTTGCCCGCCTGATCGATTCCCTCGAAGGCGACGAGAGCACCAGCCATGTCGTGGATCCGTTCTGTCCTGGGAAGTCGGGGACCGCGAACTCGAGGTGCATCATCCCGCTCCAACGTAGCATGGCCCAGGGGCAGCGTCCAGTCCGGACGGGACTCGAGCCCCTGCGTGCCGCGACACCGGGAACCCGAAGCCGCGACGTGGCGGCCCACGGAATCGCGCCCAGCCGACCTGCAGGCCGTCCGCAGGCGTCGTGAACTCGAAGAGGCCGTCGAGGTGAAGGACAGCTCGGAGCGGGTCGTCGAGGTGAAGTGCACTCGAGCGGGCTGTGGAGGCGGACTGAAAGCTCGGCGGGATGATCGGGAGGAACGCCTACCTCTACTTGACCAACATGAGCTTCGTCGTGGTGTGGGTGCCGGCGTAGTCGAGACGTGCGAAGTAGACGCCGCTCGCCACCGGACTGCCGCCGTCACGCCGGCCGTCCCAGGGCAGCTTCAGCAGGCGCAAGGTGGTGCGACCGTCGAAGAGCCGGCGTACGTAGCGGCCATGCGCGTCGAACACGCGCACGAGGACGTTCCACGGTCCCGGATCGCGGACGAACTCCACCTGGATCTCGGTGCTCGGATTGAAGGGGTTCGGCGCCGGTACCAGGCGCGCCGCCGACGCGCGCCACGGCTCACGCAACGCCAGAATGAACTCCTCGAGGCCTTCGACCTCGCTGGGAAGCGGCAGGTCCGGATTCTCGATGCTGCCGCTGTAGGTGGAATGCGGGCCCCCGAACAGGAAACGGAAGTCCTCCGCGAACATCTCGTGCGGCCTGTTCCTGTGGATCGCACCCGCGTGGTAGACGGTCCGATTGCCGATGCCGCGCAGCTCCTGATAGCGCGCCCAGCCGTACGCGTCGTGATCCGGAAGCCAGCGGTACTGGTAGATGTGGCCGATCTCGTGCGTCACCGTGAAGTGGACGGCGTAGTCGGTGACCTCGCGAACCCCCGGCGAGAGCAGGATCATGTCGTCACGCGCCGAGCTGTCCAGGACCTCGCGACGCGGATACGGCAGGATGAACACCCGCATCGGGAGTCCGGTATCGTCCATGCGAAGGTCTCGCAGGGCCCCGATCACCGCGTCCACCGACATCGGATGGAAACGGCCATCGCCCTTGTTCGTGACGACGGGATCGCTGATCCGGGTGACCAGGTGGTACTCCGCGTCATCCATCAGGAGGACCATCTCGCCATCCCGATTCACGGTCATGTTCTCGAGAATGTGCTCGGGAGAGTACAGCGTGGCGTCGATGCCGTTCTCGAAACGGATCCGCAACGGCTCGTCTGCACCCGCCCGCGTTGTCGCCGCGAGGACCAGACAGGTGCAAAGCACCAAACCGCACGTACTCATGCGAACCGTTCGTCGCATGCAGTGCCTCATCGGAATGGAGACCGGAATCGAGAGGGGAACGAACGGAGCGGCCGCAGAACGGGCCGAGGGGTCGTCCGTGAATCGATTCGTGAAGATGTGCGAGTGCGGATTTAGCGGGGCATCGCGGACGCGATTCGCTCTGGCGGACGGCAAGGCACGTGCCGGCCTCGCCGACCGCCCGGTCGCGGCCTCGGGGGGTTGGAGCCGCGCCCGGGCTCCTTCTCCAACTGCTTGCGCGCCAGGAGCTTGGAGCCGGGGCCTGCGGGGTGTTCGCGGGGCTCAGGCGCGCACCGCGCCGGCGCTGGAATGCCGCAGCGGGTGATTGACCCCGATCTCACTGCGCCGCTTGCGCAGCTTCACCCGATGCGCCGGCGCCCAGCCTCGAGAGCACCAGTGCACCGAGACCGGCGGCCATCGTCCCCAGGAGAAAGGTCGCCGAAAGCAGGCCGAAGGCGAAGGCGCTCGCCGAAACCGGCAGAGCGATGCGCATGACGTCGGAGAGGAACTCCGGCAGGAGAAGGATCGACAGGCCCAGGAACGCGCTGGTCAGAGGAGCCCTCGACCGGACGCGCAAGGCGTCCCGCAGCTTCTCGCCGAGCACCAGAACGCCCACGAGAAGCGAGGCAATGAGCAGAGCGCCGCACGAGAACCCCACGAGCAGAGCCACCGGAATGCCGATGACCGTGATCACGAGGAGCACCATCCCCACGCCCACCGCGAACGCGCCGCCCGTCATCGCCAACAGCCCCAGCGCGAAGCATTTCAGGAACGACTCGTCGAGGTACTCCTTGGCGCGCGACATGCGCTCCGGCACCACGATGAGGAACGACCCCGCGGCCAGCATCAGGAAACCGAGCTTGACCACGTCGAGTACGAGCGCGGCCCAGTGCGGCCAGGCGTGGTCGAAGCCGGGGAAGCCGGGTATGGGGAAGAGGGTGAGGCTGACGGTCTGGCCCTCCACCTCGGCGCCCGGGCTCGTCTCGACGCGCCCGCCGATGGACATGGCCTGACCGTCGATCACTGCCCGACGCCCCACCTCCAGGTTGCCACCGATGACGATGGCGTCGCCTTGGATCTCGCCGTCCACCCAGAGATCCCCGCCCACGATGATCGCGTCCCCGCGCACGACTTCGTCCTCACGCACCTCGACGTCTGCGCCGAGCCGGATCATGTCGTAGGCGACCGGCTTCCTGCGCAGCGCCCGTCGTGGCGGCTTGGGTGCCTCGGGCGCCGGCAGAGCCTCCACCAGCTCCCGCATCCGCTCGCGGTCCTCCGCGAGCCCCGATTGGAGTCGCTCGATCCGCGATTGGATCGCCTTCTCGACGAGTAGCTCGGACCTCACGTCGATGGCCTCGAGGAGCGAGTCGAGCTCCGCCTGCCGGTTCTCGATCAGCCGCTCCAGCTGCCGGATCTCGCCGGCCTCGGCGCGCCACCAGCGCGGGCTGCGCTCATCCGCGGCCACAAGCGGACGCGGCAGAAGAAGAAGCATCCAGAGGAGCGCGTTGCGAAGCCGCCACACGCTAGAGCTGGGAGACGCGCCCATGGTGAGATCCTCGTCCGATCCGTCCCCGGTGCCACGCTCCGAGAAGCACGACGAGTGTTGCCGCCGCCGCGGCCAGATGTCCCCCGTAGGCACCGAGGACCTGGGCAGTCGCGTGGGCCATCGATGCCGCAGCAGCTCCAAGCTCGGCCCCCGTGCTGTCGCGGATCCAAGCGAGCGTCGCGGCCACATCCTGCGACCACGAGTAGGACCACGTCGCGATGCGACCCGCAGCATCGAGCCCGGCGGAGGACAGCTGCCCGAACCGCCATGCTCCTGCGTAGAGTAGGACGAGAGTCAGACCGAACGCGAGCCCCATCTGGCTGGGCACCGGGCGCAGGAACCGCGAGACTGAGCGGGGCAGGCGGGCTCGAAGCGGCAGGCGAACCCGGAAGCGGACGCGGGCGAGCACCTCGCCTTCCAGGCCAGCCGGGGCCGGCTCGCATTCCAGCGCGTCCAGCTCCACGAAGAGCGTGCGGTACTCGTCGAGCAGCTCGGCGCACGCGTAGCAGCGTGCGTCGTGTGCGAGCATGCCACGACCGTCGGCCGCAGGGAGGTCGCGGTCGAGGAAGTCCTGCACGAGCTCCGCGAAGCGAGAGCAGTCCAATTCGAAGGCTCCGGGTTCTGACGAAGCCCGCCACCGCGGCGCTCGGCGGCCGGGCGAGTCGGCCTGTACCGGTGTACGCCACACGGACAGCAGATGTTGCGCGGGGAAATCGGCGCCGGGGGGTGGCGCCGGCAGGCCGGGACCCGGGGAGCACCCGGGTGGCGGGCTCCTCCTGGACGTGGGGCCGCCCCTTCCCAGGGGCGGGAGACGTCGTCGGGGTGCGGAGAGTGGACGCGCACCCGGTGGGCGCATCGCACGTGGCCATGTGAGCCGCTGCGGCCGCCGGCGAAGCCACGCGGCATGCGCTCGTTGCTGCGCTCGATCCTGGTAGCGGGGATTCTCCCGGACATCTCGCGGCGTGACGCGGACGCCTCCAGCTGGACCGGGCGACGAGCCGAGAAGCCGCAGAGGTCCGCGTCGTCACCACGTCGTGGTGGCGCCCGATGCGCGGCTCGAACTCGATGTCGACGTTGCCGCTCTTCATCCGGGGCTCGAACGTCTCCGAGAATGTCTGCCAGGATCGCAGGCGCACGTGGTCTTGCTCGGCCACCTCGACCCGAGGCTCGCGGGCGAGATGACCAGGACCAGATGCTGCTCGCGCTGGTCCACAGCCGGGGTCCCGAGATCGAAGCTGTACTGGCGGGATGCTCGCGCCACACCTGCAGCGACGACGAGAACCAGTGAGCACGCCGCCCGCACTGCGGGCCCGCGCGCGAACGGCTGACATCGGCACTCCGGAGGAGGCCTTCATCTAAGGTGCGTAGGCTTCCAGGTGGGTCTTCAGTCCTTCGCGCGCGCGATGGATGCGTGCTTTGACGGTTCCCAGAGGGATCTCGAGCGTCTGGGCAATCTCCTCGTAGGAGAATTGTTCCTGATGCCGCAGGATCAGGATGACCCGATAGTGGTGCGGAAGCTGATCGATGGCCGCCCGGATGGCCTCCCGAACCTCGCTGCGCTCCGACAGCTGATCCGGCCGCTGCCCCGGATCCATGAGCTCCCGGTAGATCGGCCCTTCTCCTCCTTCGACCGGGTCGTCGATGGACAAGAACCTCATCCGCTGCTTGCGGATGTAGTCGATGCACAGGTTCGATGTGATTTTGAAGAGCTTCGGCGAGAACAAGATCAGCGTTATTAAGGA
>JBHHXQ010000010.1:0-19082 GCA_046757105.1 Candidatus Krumholzibacteriia bacterium | reverse complement strand
ACCAGAAGCAGGCCTCCAAGGAGGGCGCCTGGCACGGACCACGGGAGCACGCGGCGCGATCGCGGCCGTGGCGAGCCGGAACGGGTTCGGGTCGGTCCGGGGTGGTTCGTCATGGCTTCCTTCGTCAGCGTGGGCAGGACCGGCGGCTCGGGTCCGCAGTCGATTCTGCTGCGAACGTGAAGGGGTCGAGGTGCCAGCTTCGATGATCGCAGCTTCCCGGATCCGCCGCCGGTGCGTCACCACTCCGGGGGCCGGCGCTCCACCCGGGTCCGACGTGCCTGCCTGCCCCGGCCGCGGAACACCACACCCAGGACGAGGCCGGCCGCGAAGCCGCCGATGTGCGCCCACCAGGCCACGCCGGCCGTCTGCGCGCTCTGCGCGCCCAGCGCCATCGTGCCGTTGAAGAGCTGCATGATGAACCACAACCCGAGCACCACGAGTGCGGGCAGCTCGGTGATGCGGATGAAGTACCCGAGCGGGATCAGCGTCAGCACGCGCGCACGCGGGAACATCACCAGATAGGAGCCCAGGACCCCCGCGATCGCGCCGCTCGCCCCGATCGACGGCACCACCGAGGCCGTGTTCGTGTACGCGTGCGCCATCGTGGCGAACCAACCGCAGAACAGATAGTAGAGGAAGAATCCGGCGTGCCCGAGACGATCCTCGACGTTGTCTCCGAAGATCCACAGATACAGCATGTTGCCGAGGAGGTGCGCCCAGCCGCCGTGCAGGAACATCGACATGATGACCGAGCGTCCATCGGCGATCCAGTTTCCGGGCTCGAAGTACTGCACCGGGATGAACGCCACGTCCTGGAAGTAGGCGCCGAGGCGCGCTCCGAGTGAGAGCTCGTGGAAGAACATCAGAGCGTTCACGACGATCAGCGCGATCGTGACACCGGGGAAGGAGTGCCGCGGCTGGATGTCCCGGAGTGGCAAGACCATGATCCGATCGGCCTCCGTCTTCGGGGTTCGGCCCCGTCTGTTCGATGCGCCCCGTCACATCATATCCGCGATCGAACCGGTGTGCAGCCCGAGTTTGCGCCCAGCTCTCCAGTATATCTTCGTACGCCGCAGCCGGTTGCCGGGTTCCCAGCGGGGGAGCGCGCGCGGCCGCCCCGGCATCCCGGGTGCGGGCTCTGGCGGCTGGTGCATGTGGTAGGATGCTGCGAACCACGATCTCTTGGAGGTGTCCGCATGCGCAACTCGTGCCTGGCAGCCGGGCTGCTGCTCGCCGCGGCTGGACTCGCATCGACCGCCACGCCCGCGGATCGCCTCACCGGCCGGCAGGATGCGATGCGCTCGCCGGTCATCGCCCCGCACGGCATGGTGGCGAGCGCACATCCGCTCGCGACCCGGATCGGCGTCGGCATTCTCGAGGCGGGAGGCACCGCGGTCGACGCGGCCATCGCCGTGAACGCTGCGCTCGGTCTCATGGAGCCCACGGGGTCCGGCATCGGAGGCGATCTCTTCGCCATCGTCTGGGACGCGAGGGCGCAGCAGCTCTACGGGCTGAACGCCAGCGGCCGGGCGCCGCGCGGCTCGACGCTCGAGGGCCTGCGCGCGCGTGGCCTGACCGAGATGCCGCCGTTCGGCGCCTTGCCGGTGACCGTTCCCGGCGCCGTGGATGGCTGGTTCGAGCTGCACGATCGTTTCGGGAAGCTCCCCATGAAGGATCTCCTGGCGCCCGCGATTCGCTACGCGCGCGAGGGGCATCCGCTGCCGCCGGTCATCGCCTTCTACTGGTCGCGAGGGCCGAAGCGCTATGCGGACTTCCCCGAGTTCCTGAAGACGTACGCACCCGGGGGTCGGGCGCCGCGCGCGGGCGAGATCTTCCGCAACCCGAACCTCGCCGACACCTACGAGAAGATCGCCAGACGCGGGCGCGACGTCTTCTACAGCGGCGACATCGCGCGGCGCATCGTGGACGCGCTGCAGCGCCACGGCGGCGCCATGACGCTCGAAGACCTTGCGGCCCACACCTCGACCTGGGTGCAGCCGGTGTCCACGTCCTACCGCGGCTACGACGTCTGGGAGCTTCCTCCCAACACCCAGGGCATCGCCGCACTCCAGATGCTCAACATGCTCGAGCACTACGACCTCGAGTCCATGGGGCACAACAGCGTCGAGACGCTGCACCTCATGGTCGAGGTCAAGAAGATCGTCTACGAGGACCGCGCCAGGTACTACGCCGATCCGGAATTCGCCGATCTGCCGCTCGCAAGCCTGATCTCCAGGAGCTATGCGGCGGAGCGCCTGAAGCTCTTCGACCCGCAGCGCGCCCAGCGCCGCATCCCGGCCGGTGACCTCCCATTGCAGACCGGTGATACCACGTACCTGACCGTCGTGGACTCGGAACGCAACGCGGTGTCGCTCATCCAGAGCAACTACTGGGGCTTCGGGTCCGGCGTCGTTCCGGAGGGCACCGGTTTCTGCCTGCAGAACCGCGGCAACCTGTTCAGCCTCGACCCGCAACACGCCAACGCCTACGCGCCCGGCAAGCGCCCCTTCCACACCATCATCCCGGGTTTCGTCACGCGGGACGGCAAGCCGGTCTTCAGCTTCGGCGTCATGGGTGGCGGCATGCAGCCGCAGGGTCACGTGCAGGTGCTCTGCAACATCATCGACTTCGGCATGAACGTGCAGGAGGCCGGGGACGCACCGCGCTTCCGTCATACCGGATCCACGGAACCCACCGGCGGCCCGATGCAGGACGGCGGCCGGCTGCACCTGGAGTCCGGGATCGCGCCCGAGGTCGTGCGCGAGCTGATGCTCAAAGGCCATCGCGTCACGCATCGCGTGGGAGGCTACGGTGGCTACCAGGGCATCTGGATCGACCACGAGAACCACGTGCTGATCGGTGCAACCGAGTCGCGCAAGGATGGCATGGCCCTCGGTTACTGACCCGAGGGAACGGCATCCGCGAGGTGACGGCGCATCGCAGCTCCGGGGCAGAACCACGCGACACGGAGGAAGGTTGGATGACCACGGACCTCGAGGCGTTGCGACGGGAGCACTACGACGGGACAGTGCTGGAGGTCGAGCGGCCGCGCGAATCGCTCATGGTGCTGCGCGTGCGCCCCGATGGGCCCATCCCGAAGTACGAGGCTGGCCAGTGGACGCTGCTCGGTCTCGGGATGTGGGAGCCCCGCTGTGCCGGCTGTCCGGAAGAGACGCTGTCCCGGGAGGACGCCCTCGCGGTGACGCGCCGTCCCTACTCCCTGAGCTGCTCCATCCTCGCTGGCGGCGAGGACCGGCTGCTGCGGCCGCAGGAGGAGGGGGGCTACGAGTTCTTCCTGGCCCTGGCACGCGAGCAAGCCACGGGCACGCAGGGCGCCGCGCTCACCGCACGCCTCTTCGCCCTGGAGCCCGGCTGTCGCCTCTGGGTCGCCGAGCACCCGCAGGGCAGCTACACGCTCGCGCACGTGCAGCCCGACCACGATGTGATGTTCTTGGCCACCGGCACCGGCGAGGCTCCACACAACCGGATGATCTGGGAGCTGCTGCGACGCGGGCACCGCGGCCGGATCGCCTCCGTCGTGACGGTGCGCGAGCTGGCCGATCTCGCCTACGGGCCTGTCCACGAGCGTCTCATGAAGCGCTTCCCGAGCTACCGCTACGTCGCCGTCGCCACGCGCGAGCCGGGCGTCGAGGGCAGCCGCCTGCAGGAGATGCTGCAGAGCGGCGCACTGGAGGAGCGCGCCGGAATGCGGCTCGATCCGGAACGCTGTCACGTCTTCCTGTGTGGGAGCCCGGGCATGCTGGGTCGCCCGCGCCAGGACGCGGGCAGGCGCGTCTACCCGCAGCCGCCCGGGATGATCGAGCTGCTCGAGCAACGCGGTCTACGAGCCGACCCGCCCGAGGGGGCACACATTCATTTCGAGCGCTACTAGGGCCGCGGTAGACCTGCGCGCGGGCCACGGCGCTCCCCAGATCCAGGAGCAACGCGATGGACATGCCTCTGCGACGTCTCGGAAACACCGGCCTCAAGGTGAGCACGCTGTGCTTCGGCACGATGACTTTCGGCAGCCAGTGGAAGAACATCGGCACCTCGACCCAGGGAGAGGCGAACGCGATGGTGGACCGTTGTCTCGACGCCGGCATCAACTTCTTCGACACGGCCGACGTCTACAGCAACGGCGAGTCCGAGCAGGCTCTCGGCAAGGCGCTCGGGAAGCGCCGCAAGGACGTCATCGTCGCCACGAAGGTGCGCGGCAGGATGTCGGACGCTCCGAACGACCTCGGGCTGAGCCGCCACCACATCCTCAACTCGGTGGACACCAGCTTGCGACGCCTGGGAACCGATTGGATCGACCTGTACCAGATGCACTGCTGGGATGCGCTGACACCGCTGGAGGAGACGCTGCGCGCGCTCGACGACTGCGTGCGCTGGGGCAAGGTGCGCTACATCGGTGCGTCCAACTTCGCAGGCTGGCAGCTCATGAAGGCGCTCGCCATCTCCGGGCGCCACGGCCTCGAGCGCTTCGTGACCCTGCAGCCGCTCTACAACCTGCTGACTCGCGACCTCGAGAACGAGCTCGTGCCGCTGTGTCAGGATCAGGGGCTGGGAATCCTGCCGTGGAGCCCGCTGGCCGGCGGCTTCCTCTCCGGGAAGTACCGCCGCGGCAAGAAGCCGCCCGAGGGTGCGCGCCGGACGCTGGCCGTGGAGCAGTTCCTGACGTTCGACGAGGAACGCGGGTTCGACGTCGTCGACACGCTGGCCGACATTGCCGGGTCGCACGACGGCACCGTCGCGCAAGGCGCCTTGAACTGGCTCCTGGCCAAACCGTATGTGACCTCGGTGATCATCGGGGCGCGCACGATCGAGCAGCTCGAAGACAACCTCGGCACGTTGAAATGGTCTCTGACCCCCGAGGAGGTCGACAGGCTCGACACCATGACGCCGCCGCCGCGCGTGTACCCGTACTGGTTCATCGAGATGTCGCACGAGCGGCGCTGAGGGCAGCCTCCCCGGCTGCACGCTCGGACGCATGACGCCGCCCCGGCGGAAGCGTCGAGTGGGGAGCGTCCGTCCGCACCGATCCTGCACGCCAAGCCGCGCCTTCGTCTCCAGGCATCACGGCGACATCGGCCTGGCGCATTATGCGAGTCCGCTTCGTTCTTCGATCTGACCCATGCGGGTGTAGAACGCTCCAGACGTTCGAGGCATGCCGCTTGCCCCGGCCGCGCCCGATCTGCTCGGGGTCATTCCCGACACGTGGAGAGGTGCGTCCACACGGGGACCATCGTTCCAGCGGATCCGATAGGAGGGTGCAGCCATGTCCTGGTTGACCCGGCCCCGGCAGCCGCAGACCAAGCCGGTCTCTCTCGAGGGGACGCCGCAGGGCGAGGTGTCCGCCCCGGGGCGGCAGACGTCGCGCCAGCGTGTCTTCCTGGACCCCGCGGTGGGGAGGGCGGTTCCGCGCCCGCATCCGAAATACCGCTCGGGGCTCGTCCTGGTGCTGGCCTACGGCCTCGGGGCCTGCGCGCCGCTCGTCCTGCGTCAGGGCCGCCGCAGCTTCGTGTGGGCGCTGCTGGGGATGCTCTCGTTGTCGGCGTGGGCCGGGATGATCTGGCGCTGGTCCGACCTGCAATCCTGGCTCGAGACCGGGCGCCTGCCGATGCTTCCGTGGCTCCTGGGCGTCTGCGGCGCCACGCTCCTCGGCGTGACGGCCTGGAGTCGCACCCTGCTCCTGGCCGCCCGCGACGAACGCTTCGTTCCGGAGCGCCTCCCCGGCTGGCTGCGACACCCGACGGTCGCCGGGGTGCTCGGTCTGTTCCTGCCGGGCATCGGGCTGCTGATGTCCGCGCATCCACGCCGCGCTGCATTCGCGGTGTGGAACGTCGGTCCGCTGGTGCTCTCGATCCTGCTCCTGTGGCGCGCCGGGTGGCTGTGGAGGTGCAATCAGGCCGCGGGTGCGCAGGGCATTCCGCTGGCCGCGCTCGAGGTGGTCCTGCTGGCTTCGACCTTCGTCGCCATCGTCGGTGCCCTGTGCTGGATCGCCGCGGCGCTCGACGGGGCACGTCTGACGGCCTTCCGCGCCGGGCGTCGCGACGGCTTCCGCAGCGATTGGCTGGCGTTGAGCCAGCTGGGCACGCTGATCCTGATTCTCGTGGCCCTGCGTCCCGCATCGCTGGCGCAGGATCTCGACAACTTCGCCGCCGGAATGCGGCCCGAGGGCTATCGAGTCATCCCGCTCTGCATGGAACTGGGTGCAGCGCGCCTCGATCCGTCGCAGCCGGAGTATCCGATGCGTGCTGCAGAGCTTTACGACACCCTCGGGATGCACGAGGCCGCCCGCCACATCCGCGACCGCCTCCAGGATCGCTGGGAGGTGTACGCGGAGATGTTGCTGCGCCAGGAGGTGCGTGCCGAGGACTCGTTGCGCCCGCAACCCATCGATCCGGACGGCCCGCTCGCGACGCCACCGCCCGGGCGGTGAAGCACCGCACCCCGTAGGACGCGGCCCGGACACCTCCACGTGGCATGTGTCTTGCCGATTCGAAGCGGCGCCATGAACCGTTGCGCCCGAGGGTTTCCAGTGGGTTCGCAGGGAGGCGGGAGCTGTCCACCGCGACACAAGAGCAATCGCGCATTCTCGTCGTCGATGACGAGGAGAATCTGCGGAACATCCTCGTGTTCCAGCTTCGCGGCGAGGGCTTCGAGGTCCGCGGTCTTGGCCGCGGCGACGAGACCCTTCCCGCGGCACTCAGCTGGAAGCCGGATCTGGTGCTTCTCGATCTCATGATGCCGGGCATGGACGGCTTTGGCGTCTGCCGAGCGCTGCGCGGTCACGAAAGCACGCAGGGACTGCCGATCATCGTGGTCACGGCGCGTGGAGACGCCGCGACGCGCCTCCAGGCGCTGGTCGCCGGCGCGCACGAGTTCCTCGTCAAGCCGTACGCGTGGGAGGAGCTTCTGGCGCGCATCCACGCCGTGCTGGAGCTCGCGGAACGGCACAGAGGACAGGCGAGCTTCATCGGTCTGCCGGGCTCGGCCGCGACGGAAGCGGAGATCACCCGACTGCTGAACGGTCAAGAGGACTTCGCGTTCCTGAGTCTCGACATCGACTACTTCCGTCGCTTCAACGAGAAGTTCGGCTACGAGCGGGGAGATGAAACCGTCAGCATGCTCAGCCGGCTCATCCAGGACGTCCTCGAAGAGTACGAGTCGAGCGTCTGCTTCGTGGGGCACCCGGGAGGCGACGACTTCGTGGTTCTCGTGAGCCCCGAGACCGCCCAGCCGATCGCCGAGGAGCTGACCAGGCGGTTCGACAGCGAATCGCGCGCCTTCTTCTCGGATCGCGATCTGGAGCGCGGCTACTACGAAATCGTCAACCGCAGTGGCAGGCGCGAGAGCGTGCCGCTGCTGGCGTTGACGGTGGCGGTCGTGAACCACGTGCGCGCGCGCGAGCTGCATCCGCGGCGCCTGGCGGATGTCGCCGCGGAGCTGCGTTGTTACGGCAAGAGCCGTCCGGGGAACATCGTCGTCACGGAGCGCCGTCGCTAGGCGGCTCGGGTTCGAACGCGCGAGACGGGGGAACCATGGAGAAACGCGACCGCAAGACGCAGCACGCCGATGGGGCGCTCGCGGTCGGCAGCCCACAGACGTCGAGCTCGCCTCACGTCCAGGAGATCGAGCGGTTGCGCGAAGAGCTCGAAGAACTCCGCCACGCCGCCCGACTGAAGGACCAGTACCTCTCCGTCGCCACACACGAGCTCTCGACGCCCCTGACGGCGATCAAGGCCTACATCGATGCGCTGTCCGAGAACTACGGCGATCCCGGCTTCACGCAGGGCCCGGATTTCCTGCAGGTGCTGGAGCGCGAGACCGCGCGGCTGATTTGCATCGTCGAGCGCACGCTGCAGTTCTCGCGGCTCACGAGCGGCACTCAGATGGTGCGTTGCACGCAGCTCGATTTCTCGGAGCTGGTGGAGGAAATCGTGGATTCGCTACGTCCGGTCCTGCAGGAGCGTGTGATGACCCTGGAGGCCCAGGTCCCGGCGGACCTGCCGCCCCTCGACGCGGACCGCGATCTGCTCAAGCAGGTGCTCATCAACCTCGTCCACAACGCCGTGAAGTTCTCGCCGAGCGGGCGTTCGGTGCTCCTGCGTGTGGACGTCCATCCTGGCGTCGTCGAGATCGAGGTGCGGGACAACGGTTACGGGATCGTTCCCGAGGAGCTGCAGCGAATCTTCGATCCCTACTTCCGTAGCCTGGACGACCGCGTGAAGGGCGAGCGCGGGACTGGTCTCGGCTTGGCGATCGTCAAGACCATCGTCGAGCAGCACGGGGGCCGGATCTGGGTCGAGAGCGAGCTCGACCGGGGAACGGCATTCCGTTTCTCGCTGCCTCAAGGGTGATCTCGCTCGCGACGTGCTCGAAGGATCGAGCCTTGGCGACCAGGGAGGGAGAGCCGTGCAGAAGCGAATCCTGATCGTGGATGACGACGAACCGTTGGCGACCGTCCTCACCTACGCCCTGCGCAACGATGGTTACCAGGTGGACTGGGTCAACGACGGCATGAAGGCGCTCAGCTACCTTGGCGTGAACCGGCCGGATCTCATCATCATGGACATCATGATGCCGAACCTCAACGGCTTGGAGACCATGCGCATCACGCGACAGAACGAGCTCATGGATGGGGTGGTGATCCTGGCCCTGTCCGCGAAGAGGCTCAGCGAGCGAGAGACGCGCGAGCTCGAGACGCTGTGTGATGCGTACATGCCCAAGCCGTTCGGTGTGGAGCACCTGATGGGCACGGTCACCCAGCTCCTCTCCTCCCCCGTCTAGCGCTCGAGCAACGCAAGCAGGAAGTGGCTCCGGCGGGCTCGCTGGTCGGAGCCGCGGGGCGCCCCCACCCAGCGCGCGCCCCCCCCCCCGGCCCCCCGCGGCGTCGCCCCGCGCCCCGCCTTCGACCCCCTCCCTCGGCCATCCCGCGGATCCCTCCCGCCGGGACGCGTGTCCCGAGCCCTACGCCACGCGGGGCACGTCCGTGCGCGCGCTGCGTTCGGCCATCTCGCGAATGCGCCTGCCGAGGCGGTGGTCCGCCAGCCAGACGAGGTCCGCGGCGGCCACCGAAGAGGCGTTGCGGATCATGTGGGGCGAGCCACAGCGGATGTGCACCGAGTCGCCAGCCTCGAGCTTGATCTCGAGCCCGTTCACCAGCACGAGCACCCGCCCCGAGTTCACCAGGACAGTCTCGTGGCCGTCATGCGCCGGCTCCTCGATTTCGCTCGAGGTGCCCGGTGCCAGCCGCACTTGCAGCGCCGAAAGACGGTGTCCGACGATACCGCCCGTGAGCGGGGTCGCCAGGACGCCTTCTCCGAGTTCGAAAGGCCCCATCCGGTGCTCGAGGGAGGTGCATCGAACCGGCTCGAGCCAGTTGCGCTCGAGAAAGAACATGGGTTGTCGTCCCAGGGCTCCGGAGATCTTCACCAGCACATGGATCGTCGGAGAAGTGAGGCCGCGCTCGATCTCGGAGAGATGCGTCGCGGAGACGCGGGCGCGTCCCTCGAGGTCCTTCAGTGTGAAGCCGCATTCCTTGCGAGCCCGGCGGATTCTCATTCCCAGATCACGCTTGTCCAACATCACGTCGTCCTCCACCCAAACCACCATCAGCGTGGTCCCGCAGCACACCGGTGTGTCCGCTCAGGTGTCCGTCACGTCGCCAATAGCAAAATGCGTATCCCAGGGAGGAAAAACTATTGGGTTGTCTACCTAGGTAGAAGGATTCTGGATGAGTAGGTAGTCTTTCGCAGAATTCCAGCAGGATTACGGCCCGCCCATCGACCGAATGCGAGGAGTTTCAGATATGTTGGAAACCAGCTCTGCCGGCTGGGTCTGGCGCGGGCTGCGCCGATGGTCCGCGACGAACAGGAAATCGGCAGCCGTGACTGGGGAGACATTCCGGATCGAGAATCTCTCACGACACTGAAAGTGGATTGAGTCGCCGGCATCGAGCTCGACCTGATGCGCGCTCATGTTTACCGAAACTCTTCCTGTATTGACGAAGATGCAAGCGCACCCGTCCCAGGGGGGCTCGAGGAGGTCGGTCTCGCCCCCGGGATCGAGATGGACGAGGTACGGGCTCAGGCGGTGCCCGACGATCCCACCGGTCATGGGCGTCGCCACGGCGCCCTCCGCGACACGCACCGCGGGTGGGCGCTGCTCGAGCGGCAAGAAGCTCGTCTGCTCGAACCAGCTGCGCTCGAGGAAGTAGCCGAGAGGGCGCTCGAGAGCGTTTGCCGTCTTCTGGAGCACCAGGATGGTGGGAGACGTCTCCCCCCGCTCGATGCCGGAGAGGTGCGTCGCGGAAACCCGGGCGAGCTTCTCGAGCTGCTTGAGCGTCAAGCCCTGGCGCTTCCGTGCCGTAACGAGCCGTTTCCCCAGAGAGTTCTTGCTCCTCATGCCTCCTCCTCCGAATGCGGACCGAGCCGCACCCCCCTCCTTCCGGGTGCTTCGTGCAGAAGATGCGCCACGCCGGCTCGAGATTCCATTGTGTCGATTACCTAGGTGGATTCGGAGGGAGCCGGCGTGTGCCCCGACTCGAGCCACCTCTCCAGAGCCTCTTCCTGGAAATACTTCGTCTGCTTCTGCAGGGTGTCGCAGCGCGTCTTCATGATGATGCTCGAGCGATGCGCGCTGACGGTCTTCTGCTTGATGTTCAGCACCCTGGCGATCTCCCTGGAGCTGCACCCCTCGACGACGAGCCGCAGGATCTCCCACTCGCGTGGCGTCAGCCTGGGTCGACGCTGCGTGTCCGCGAGCTTGATGCGTTCACGGATGTACTGCTGCACGCTGGGCGACACGTAGCCCCGACCCTCGTGAACCGCGCGGACGGCGTCCGGGAGGACGGACAGATCGTCCGTCTTGAGGACGTACCCGGACCGTGCCTCCATGGCCGTGCTCAGGTGGCTGTCGGACAGGAGCATCGAAAAGACGAGCGCGCGGGCCCTGGGGGCGTGGAGCCGGATCTCGTGGAGCGGGAAGGGGCGCGCTTCGCCCGGAGCCTGCGTCGCCTTCCGGGGCATCTGGATATCGAGCACGATCACGTCCGGTCGCAGCAGGCGTGTCTTCGCCAGGGTTTCCTCGAACGTGGCCGCCTCCCCGACCACCTCGATGTCCGCCTCCGTTTCGAGGACCGCTCGCAATCCCGTGCGAACCACGGGGAGGTCGTCGGCGATCAGGACCCGAGTGGGTTTCCGAGCCGTCGGCCCATGGTGGCTGTGCGCGGCGGGGCGCCTGCCGGTGCCCGGTGTCGACTTCGTTCGCCGCGACAGCCCCAGGGAGCTACGAGTGGTGTCGTCATGATGGAGAAGTCCGATTCCTGCGAAGGGCCACATCTTGGCCTCCCAGAATGGAATCACCATGGCTTCCTGCGCGCGGCTCCGGCTCGCGAGTCCATCGAGTTGCACAGCTTCGTCCGGAGCCCGCCTTGTCGCAGATCCCCGCGGCCGGACTAGTCGGCCCGCAGCAGCCCGAGGTCCTTGCCACGTCGTACGGCCTGCGGTTGGGTGCGGGCGTGGAGCTTGCGGTAGATGCTCTGTTTGTGCGCGTCCACCGTCCTCTCCGCGATGCCGTACTTCAGGCTCATCTCCTTCGTGCTCGATCCGTCTGCCATGCCCTGGAGGATCTGCCGTTCGCGTCGCGTCAGAATGCCGTGGAGGTGGAGGAACTTCTCCAGAAGCAGATCCGAGACCCGCGGTGAACAGTAGCGGTGGCCTTGCTGCACGACGCGGATCGCCTCGATCAGATGCTCGGGATCGTCGTCCTGCGTCACAAACCCCAGAGCCCCCGCCGTGAAAGCGGAACGTACGTACTCGCCCGACTCGTCCGAGGAAATCATCAGGACGCTGACGCCGGCTGCGGAGCTGGTGATCTTCCGCGCCGCCGCGAAGCCGTCCCTCTCATGCGGGATCCGGATGTCCAGAATCACCACGTCGGGACGCATGGCGGTGGCCAGGTCCACGGCCTCGTCCGCATCCCGCGTCCCGCCGATCACCTCGACGTCGGGGAACGTCTGCAGCCACGCCTTCAGCGTCGACAGAGCGATCTTGTGGTTGTCCGCGATGAGGATGCGGATGGGTCGGCGCGCCGACGGGCGCCGTTTCGGCGCTGGCACTTGGAGTCGCTTGCGTTCTTCCCGGGGATGATCGCCCGCATTCGGGTCTCCAGAGAACTCCGTCGCCGGGACACCCTGCATCTCGACCTCCTCGTCCCGTGGGACCGCGGCTCTGCTCCCGCAGCGCTCGCGAGCAGGGGATGCACCGATTCAGCGGGCGCTACGCCCGCCGGCCGGGGCGGAGCCACCGTCCGCACAAGTGGTCCGATACCTTCTCGATGGGTCTGGGCCGCTCGGCGCGAAAGCGGGCTGCCAAGTCAGGAGGAGGCCGATGCCTGTTTTGGTGTGGAGACAAGGATGGAATGAGGGTCCGGCTTCGGACGTGGATCCGACGGTGGGTTTCGTGAGCCGGATGCTCGCCTGAAGACTCAAGTCGACCGCCTCCAAAGCATCTGTCAGACCGGACCTCCGTGTCCGGCCCGCGCCCAGCGAGTCCAGGCAGTCTGCAGCGACCAGCACGCAACGCACGTGCAGCGGCCGGCATCCTCCCTTTCCCAGCACGCCTGGGCATGCCGAGGCATCCGAATCGAGGGGCGAACGCCAGCACGATACCAGCATCGGGAGACGATGTCACTCCGGAAGTCGGTGCTTCCCGGAGCACTCCCGCCGGGCTGCATGCTCGCCGGGGTCGGCCGTGTCCGATGGAACCCGAGCCGGGCCGGACCTGGGTCCGCCGGGTACCCGTAAGTCCATGCGACAGGCGCGATTGCCGGGAAGCGTCCGGACCCGGGTGGTCCCGGAATTGCTCTTTCCCGGCTCACCGCCCCGCCAGGGCAGCACAGACGGGCGCGAAAACGGGTGCCGCGGCCGCACCGTCGCGTCGAGGCACACGAACGGCGAACGGCATCGGGTCGCGACAACGATTCGGGGAGTCGAGGATGTATCGGGGCAAGATCCTTGTAGTGGATGACGAGGTGTACATCCTGCACATCCTGGACTTCATCCTCGGTGCGGAGAACTACGACGTCGTCACGGCGACCAACGGCGAACAGGCGCTGCTGAAGGTTCGTGATGAGCAACCCGACCTCGTGATCCTCGACATCATGATGCCGAAGCTCGACGGATACGAGACCTGCCGCATGATCAAGAGCGAGGCCGCGACCAAGCACATCCCGGTCATCCTCCTGACCGCCAAAGGCCGTGAGGTCGATCAGAAGCTCGGCAAGGAAGTCGGGGCCAGCGACTACATCACCAAGCCGTTCAGCCCCACGAAGCTCATCGATCGGGTCCAGGCGATCCTCGGCGTACGGAAGTAGAGCGGACGCACCGCGCCCCTCGCCCTCCCGAGGGGGTGGTGTGCGCGGTCGGCTCCCCGCGGCCCGGCTGGCGTGCGGCTCGGCGTGGTGCGAGCCGCAGGTCCCGGCCAGGCTTCCCGGCGACGGGCTCCGCCAGGGCTCGTTCGAGGGCGGCGCTTCGACCGAGACGGTCCACGCCAACCGGGTTGGGGCACGGTGATCCGGGGGGTGGGTTGACAGCGTGTGGAGGGGGTTGGTTGAATCGGGCGTTCCTTCCCCGGAGAGACTGCTTCCCGACGAAGGCGTGTATGTCCCGGCTGCTCGAAGTTGCGGTGCCGCTGCCGCTGCAGGAATCCTTCACGTATGTGGTCCCCGAGGCTCTGGCTGAGAACCTGGGGCTGGGAGCGCGTGTGAAGGTGCCGTTCGGGCGTCGCAGCATCGTGGGCTACGCGGTCGGTTTCCCGCAGACGACGTCGGTCGCCGAGCTCAAGGAGATCGAGGCCGTCCTGGACGATCCTCCGATCCTGACATCCCGACTTCTCGACCTCGGGCGCTGGATCGCCGGCTACTACGCCTGCTCGTTCGGGGAAGCTCTGCGGGCTCTTCTGCCGACCGGGGCCACCCGGAAGCGCGGCGCGCCGCGAGGACGCCAGGCCGAGCTGGGACGCGGTGCGGCGTTGCTCGAGACCGCACCGCCAAGCCACCTGAACGAGTGGCAGCGGCAGGTCCTGGATCGGGTCACCGAGCGACTCGATGCCGGCGGCTACGAGGGCTTTCTCCTGCACGGGGTCACGGGGAGCGGCAAGACCGAGGTCTACCTGTATGCGGTCCGGCATGCGCTCGAGCGCCGGCGCGCGGCGATCCTCCTCATCCCCGAGATCGCGCTCACGCCGCAGGCGGCCGACCGCTTCCGGTCCCGGCTCGGCGCCGAGGTCGGCATCCTGCACAGCGGTATGACGTTGGCCGAGCGTCACGACGTCCTGAGCGCGGCGGCGCGCGGCGAGCTGCAGGTCGTCCTCGGGGCCCGCTCGGCGGTGTTCGCGCCGTTCCGGAACCTGGGCCTCATCGTCGTCGACGAGGAGCAGGAGTCCTCCTACAAGCAGAGCGAGAAGCCACGCTACCACGCGCGGGCCGTCGCCCTCGTGCGCGGCTCCCTGGAGGGGGCCGCGGTGCTCCTGGGGTCGGCGACGCCGAGCCTCGAGAGCTACCACAACACCATGCGGGCGAAGCACGCCCTCCTGAGGATCCCGGAGCGCGTCGACGGGCGGCCGCTGCCGCGCGTGCACGTCGTCGACATGCGTGCGGAGGAGAACCGCCGGGCGGTGCTCTCCGGGGCGCTCCTGGATGCCCTCGCGGAGCGCCTCGAGCGCCGCGAGCAGAGCATCCTGCTGCTCAACCGCCGTGGCCACTCGAACTACGTGCAGTGCTTCGCCTGTGGCGAGCTGGTCCGCTGCCCGTACTGCGACATCTCGCTCACCTACCATGCGGTCGGGCAGGTGCTGCGCTGTCACTACTGCAACCACGCGCGCCCCGTGCCCGAGGAGTGCCCCAGCTGCAGCAACCCGTGTCAGGTCTTCCGTGGCCTCGGGACGCAGCGCCTGGAGCAGGAGCTGGCCGGGCTGCTCCCCCGGGCGCGGCTGCGCCGCATGGACTTCGACACCACGTCGCGACGCGGGGCTCACCGGGCCATCCTGGAGGAGTTCGCGCGCGGCGAGGCGGACGTCCTGCTGGGCACGCAGATGGTCGCCAAGGGGCACGATTTCCCGCACGTGACGCTCGTCGGCGTGGTGCAGGCCGATGCGGGCCTGTCGCTGCCGGATTTCCGGGCCGCCGAGCGCACCTTCCACCTGCTGGCCCAGGTGGCCGGGCGGGCCGGCCGCGGCGAGCGTCCCGGAGATGTCTTCATCCAGACCCTGTGCCCGGACCACTACACGATCGCGCTCGCCGCGGCCCAGGACTACGGGGCCTTCTTCGAGCGCGAGTCGAAGCTCCGGCGCAGCCTGGGCTACCCGCCCTTCGCCCGTCTGCTGGGGATCACCGGTCTCGGCCCGGACCGCGACAGGCTCGCCCGCACGATGGAGGCGGTGGCCAGGGAGCTGCGGAACGCCGGGCTGGGTGCCGCGGTTCAAGTTCTGGGGCCGGCGAACAGCGCGATCCCGCGTCTCCGCGGGCGTTTCCGCGCCCAGATCCTGGTCAAGGGAAGCCTGGCCCCCCAGGCCAAGGAGGGGCTCCTGGGGGTTCTCGAGCGGCGCGGGCGCCGGGCCCCCGGTGTCGAGTTCCAGGTCGACGTCGATCCGGTCAACATGTTGTGAACCTTCACGCTTCGCCGATTCGCGGGAAACTCGCGCGTAATCCCAACCGGTTACGCGCCTTGACAGGCTCGGCGAGGGAGCTTAAATATATCAGGCCACAGTTTCGACCGGATTGCAGGCCGCAGAATCGTCTGGGGCCTGAGATTCTACTCAGGGTGTACCATCCGACGCCTCGTACGGTCGCGTCCCCAGCACCGAATTCCCGCACGGTCCTCGGCTGGCGGATTCCTGCTGTCAGGCATGGGGCGAGACGCAAGGCGTGCGCTCCGACTCGGGGAGGCTTGAGGAAGCATGCGTACATACACAGTGGCGCTCATCGCCCTGCTGATCGTGGGAATCGCCGTGGGATGTGCGTCCAAGAAGAAGACCAGTATGAAGATCTACGTCCAGCAGGAGCTGTACGACAAGGCGATCCTGAACGGCGAGCAGGAGCTGCTGGTGAGCCCCGAAGACGGGGACACGCATTACTTCTTGGGTGCCGCCTACTTCGGAAAGGATCACAAGCTCAAGCCCGAGTCCGAGTCCTACGCCGACTCTTCGGCGGAGTACCTCGAGAAGGCCTTCCACCACTTCACGAAGTCGAAGCAGTACGCCGAGTCCAGCTGGGGGAAGGACGCGGACGACAACATCGTCTCCATGTTCGGCCGGCACTACAACCGCGGCGTCATCGCGACCAAGAAGTCGGATCACGCCACGGCGGCCCTGGAGTACCGGCTGGCCACCATCGCGGACCCCGAGAACTATCAGGGCTACTACGCGCGCGCCGGTTCCCTGTGGTTCCTCGCGAAGGACGCCCAGAAACGTGGGGATGACGCGGAGTTCGAGGAGATCACCGCTGCCATCGTCAAGGATCTGGACAGGGTGATCGAGCTCGAGCCCGAGGAGAAGGAGACGACCATCGCCGTCCACCAGACCAAGGGCGACGTCCTGTACAAGCGCGGCGATCTCGAGGGTGCCCAGGCCGCCTACAAGAGGGCCGTGCAGCTCGACCCCGAGAACTACTCGCTGATGGTCACCATGGCCGAGCGCTTCTACAACGAGCAGGATTGGGACAACGCCGTCGGGTACTTCCAGGACGCCCTGAGCGTCAAGGGGCGTCTGAACCTGATCGAGCCGGACGACTCGGCCGCCTACTCCGCGCTGGGCAACGCCCTCTCGAAGCTGGACCGCCGGGACGAGGCCATCGTGGCCTACCACAAGGCCCTCGAGCTGACCCCGAACGACGCCGCCGTGCTCTACAACATCATGGTGAACCACTACAAGCAGGGCGACAAGGCCGAGAAGGACGGGGACGTGCCGGCGGCGAAGCAGCACTACAACCAGGCGATCGAGATCGGCAACGAGCTCATCGGGATGGATGCGAAGCGCCCGGAGTACTGGCAGGTCCGGGGCCTCTGCAAGCGCGGCGTCGGGGATTTCGCCGGCGCGGCGCGTGACCTCAAGGAGTTCCAGGACCTGCGCGGGGGCAGCGGCGGCCGTTGAGCTTCGCTAGCGCTCGGGGGGGGGTGCCTCGCCGGGCGTGGCATGGGCCTTGCATGATTCGAGCGGCAAGTCCCGGAGCAATGTGCGCGTGAGGAGCCGTATGCGGACTCTTGACACGGCGTACACATGGGAGTTAGTGTCGGGTCAGAAAGGGCCACATCTACCACCGACCTCAGCACCCCCCCGTAGTCGCACGGTTTCAACAAGCGCACGGAACCCTGCCGTCGGGAACTGACCTCCGTGGTTCGTCCGTACAGAGTCAGGACACCCGCCGGAAACCGTCGCGACACGAAGGACAGAGGTCGGAAACTGAGCGGGCGGAAGGGATGATCCTCCCGGCCTGAATCAGTCTCCTCAATCCACGGGAAGAGAACGTGCCTACCAAATCGACGCGCCGAACCAGCACCAAGGCGTCAGCCTCGAGTCACGCGGTGAAGAGTTCGGGCAACAGCGACGACTCAGATACCATCGCCCGGGAAGTGGCGTCGCACCAGCGCGGCCAAGCCGGCGTGATGGATATCGCTGAGCTGAAGAACGAGAGGATCGAGCAGCTGCTCAAGCTCGCGACCGACCTCAAGATCCCCAACATCAGCGGGCTGCGGAAGCAGGAGCTCATCTTCGAGATTCTCGAAGCGCAAACCAAGAAGAACGGCCTCATTTTCTCGGAAGGGGTGCTGCAGATCCTTCCGGAGGGGTACGGCTTCTTGCGTTCGCCCGACTACAATTACCTGCCCGGCCCCGACGACATCTACGTCTCCCCCTCGCAGATCAAGAAGTTCGACCTGAGGACCGGGGACACGGTGTCGGGGCAGATCCGTCCGCCGAAGGACACCGAGCGCTACTTCGCGCTGCTGCGGGTGGAAGCGGTCAACTACGAGAACCCCGAGGTGGCGAAGACCAAGACGCTCTTCGACAACCTGACCCCGCTGTACCCGCAGGAGCAGCTCGACCTCGAGACCGATGCGGACGAGATCTGCAACCGCATCATCAACCTGCTGTCGCCCGTCGGGAAGGGGCAGAGAGGTCTGATCGTCTCGCCGCCGAAGGCCGGGAAGACGATGCTCCTGCAGAAGATGGCCAACGCGGTCACGACCAACCATCCGGAAGTCGTCCTCATCGTGCTGCTGATCGACGAGCGGCCCGAAGAAGTCACGGACATGGAACGTTCCGTGAAGGGCGAGGTCGTCAGCTCGACCTTCGACGAGCCGGCCGAGCGTCACGTGCAGGTGGCCGACATGGTCATCGAGAAGGCGAAGCGGCTGGTCGAGCACGGCAAGGACGTGGTCATCCTCCTCGACTCGATCACGCGGCTGGCGCGGGCGCACAACTCAGTCGTCCCGCACAGCGGCAAGATCCTCTCTGGAGGAGTCGACTCGAACGCGCTGCACAAGCCGAAGCGCTACTTCGGCGCGGCGCGCAACATCGAAGACGGGGGCTCGCTCACGATCATCGCCACCGCGCTGATCGAGACCGGCAGCCGCATGGACGAGGTGATCTTCGAGGAGTTCAAGGGCACCGGCAACATGGAGCTCGTCCTGGACCGCCGCCTGGCGGACCGCCGGGTGTTCCCGGCCATCGACATCTCGAAATCCGGGACCCGCAAGGAGGAGCTGCTGATGGCTCCGCCGGTCCTGCACAAGGTGTGGATCCTGCGCAAGTTCCTCGACGAGAAACCGTCCGTGGAGGCCATGGAGTTCCTCATCGACAAGCTGTCCAAGACCAGCAGCAACAAGAAGTTCCTGGAGTCCATGAACACCGCCAGCTAGCCCGCGCGCCTGGGTGCAGGGTACCGCGTGGCTCCGGCGTCCCGGCGCACCACGCTCCCTCCGCGCGTATCCGGCGCGCTCCGGTCGCATCTCGGCACCGCGGCCGGCTCCGGCCTCCAACGCCTGCGCTGACGGCCGCGCCACGCCGCCCCGCCTGCGATGC
>JBHHXQ010000009.1:0-20952 GCA_046757105.1 Candidatus Krumholzibacteriia bacterium | reverse complement strand
GCTTGTAGCGCGAGGTCCGCCAGCACAGCTTGTCGGCCCCGTACAGCGTCCCTTCGCCGAATGCCGGGCGCTCGACCGTCTGCCTCCCCTGGACGAGCGGCAGCAGCGACACGCCCTCGAACGTCTCGGGCGGGTCGATCTCCAGCAGGTCGAAGACGGTCGGCATCACGTCGATGATCCGCACCTGCTCGTCCACGACCCGCCGCACCGGCACGAACCCGCTGGCCGGCTTCAGGATCAGCGGAATGCGGATCAGCTCGTCGTAGAGAGTGTGACCGTGCTCGAAACCGCCGTGGTCCCAGAACTCCTCACCGTGGTCGGAGGTGATCACCAGCGTGGTGCGCTCGTACAGCCCCAGCCCCCGGAGTTCGTCCACCAGCCGGCCGATCTGCGCGTCGATGAACCCGACCTCGCCGAGGTACACCTGGCCCACGTACTCGAGGTCGTCCGTTGTGGGAGGCTGCCCCCCCTCCCGGCGCAGGTCCTGGCATGCTTGCCAGCTCAGGGGAGGCGTGGGCTCATGGCGCCCGCGGGTGAAGCGGGTGGCGTACTCGGGCGGAGGATCGTAGTCCAGGTGCGGATCGAACAGGTGGATGAAGACGAAGCTGGATCCCTTCCCTCTGGCGCGGATCAGGCGCAGCGCCTCGTCGATGGTCTCGTCGGCCCGCCGGATCTCCCAGTTGTAGGCGTAGCGGTGGTCGAACACGTCGAAGCCGCGATCGAGGCGCAGCAGCGGGCTGACAAACGCCGCGTTGGCCAGCCCGATGGTGTTGAACCCTGCCGCGCGGAACACCTCCGCCGCCGTCGGGATCTCGTCGCGGATCGGCGTCAGCACCACGTCCTTGCCGAGGCCGCCGTGGATCTGCGGCCAGGCACCGGTGAACAGCGAGGCGACGGCGGGCAGCGTCCAGCCGGAGCTGGAGATCGCCTGGTCGAAGCGCACGCCCTCGGCGGCCAGCGCATCGATGTGCGGGGTGGACCGCCACGGATTGCCGTAGCACCCCAGGGCGTCGTGCCGCAGTGTGTCGACGAGCACGACGATGACGTGATGGGTTCCCGACCTGCGCGGCCCGCATGCGGGCGCCAGACACGCGAGGAGCAGCACGACGCGCAGGAGCGTGGCCGCGACGACCCCGCAGGCACGACCACGCCGCCCGCAGCCGGCCTGGCAGGAGGGCGGATCAGCGGTGGGCGGATCTGCGGCCGGAACATCTGCCAAGGGCGCACCCTTCTTGCAGTCGAGTGTCACGGCCCAGGCTAGCGACAAGGCGCCGGGGATTCAAGAAAGGCGTCGCTGGTGCGCTCGTGCATCGACTGCACCCATTCGGGGGCTCCTCACCCACTCGTGATTGAGGGTCCTCACCCAGGTCCGGGGCGGGCCGCCGGCGGAGGCGGCCACTCGCACTCGCAGTTGAGGCGAAAACGCCCCTCCCAGCGTACGAGCCCGGTCATGTGCACCTGGGACGGGTTCGGGAAGTTCAAGGCCGCGCTGAAGTACCCGTCACGCCGGAAACGATCTTGGCACCTCTGACAAGCGAACGGGAGGAAGGGGGTGTTCTCCTCGGCGGGCGGGAACGGGACTCCAGCCACCGGGTCCAAGAAGGTCGGACGGTCGTGTGTGTGGCCGGAAACCGTCGGACTCGTGCTCCGCATTACCCAGGAGAACCTGGGGCTACGACCGCATCCCAAGCGCCCTGGCGAACCTCGGACACGAGATCTCTGACACGAGCGTCATCGACATCCCCAGAGAACACGCGATCGAACCCCAAGAGGGCCACGGGGGAAGAGCGGTGCTCGCGGCGATCCTCGTGGAGTTCGGGAAGCTTGCCCACACCCCCTGGACCTGCCGCATCATGCTCGACAATCGCCGGGCCGGCGCTCACCGAAACGCCAGACGTTGCGGCGGGCACTCGATCCTCTCTGACCCGCATTCCTCATGGCTTGAAAGAGAACATGGGCCGGCGTAGAGTAGCGGCATCCAGGAGGAGGGCGTGGCCAACCGAGCGATCGACTGGTTTGCGCAAACAGAACGTGACCTCGAGCAGGCTCGGGCTCCACAGGATCAGGGTCGCCACGAGTGGGCCTGCTTTGCCGCCCAGCAAGCTGCCGAGAAGGCGGTGGTGGCCCTGCACCTCCACCGTGGTCAAGAAGCGTGGGGACACGTCGTGGCACGCCTGTTACGCGAGCTGCCGATCGAAGTCGAACCGGACCTCATCGAAAAGGGCAAGGTCCTGGACAACTTCTACGTTCCGAGCCGTTACCCGAACGGACACCCCGAGGGGGCCCCGTTCGAGCACTACGGCCGGCTCCAGAGCGCCGAGGCGATCCGACATGCCGGTGAGATCATTGAATTCGTCCGTGCTCGTATGGCCTGACCGCGACACGGTGGACCTGGCGGTCCGCTCCTGGGCCCGGATCCAATTGCAGGAGCACCCGGAACTGGTTCGCCTCGGATACTTCGGCTCTTATGCCACCGGGAAGTGGGGTGTTGGAAGTGACGTCGACCTCGTTGCGATCGTCAGCGAGGCCGATGCCCCGTTCGAGCGGCGAGCCCTTCGATGGGACTTCGAGCTGCTTCCAGTACCCGCGGAGATCATGGTGTACGACGAGACGGAGTGGCGACGGCTCCAAGAAGAGGGGGGCGCCTTCGCCCAGATGCTGTGCCGTGAGACGCAGTGGGTGATCTCCGCGGCTGCCGATCCGCCCTCACCTCCCCGGTAGCCTGCATCGCCCATCCCCGCTCCGATGAAGATCTCAGGAGTCGCCTCGGTGACGGCGAGTCGGATGCCCGTGCGGTGGGCGGGGTCGGCCTCGGCAGACGACTCGTCGTCGAAGCCGTCCTGGTGGCCGGTGGCCTGTCCCCCAGGAAGACGGTCTGCTCGCTCGGAAGGCCGCTTGTCGAAGTGACCGTCAGGATCGACCTGCGGATGCCCCGGGGGGCCACACGCACGGCCCATGCCGGGGACCGCGCATGGGGCCGCCGCGCCCGCTTCGTGAACCCGAGGTCGGAGCGCGGGCCGGTGGGATGGTACGCTAGAGGTGACGTTTCGCGGCCCACGGGACCGCGACGACGGCTGGCCCCGCCCGGACAGGTGGATCATGGCTCAGAAGTACACGAATCACGAACGCGTCCGGCCTCTGCTCGAGGCGCTCGAGCGCCGCATCCTCGTCCTCGACGGTGCCATGGGGACGATGATCCAGGGCTACGGGCTTTCCGAGGCCGACTTCCGGGGCGAGCGCTTCAAGGGCTGGGCGTGCGATCTCGAGGGGAACAACGACCTCCTGTCGCTCACGCAGCCGCGCATCGTTCGGGAGATCCACCGGGCCTTCCTGGACGCGGGCGCGGACATCGTCGAGACCAACACGTTCACGGCCACCGCCGTCTCGCAGGCCGATTACCGGCTCGAGGCGGCGGTCTACGAGATCAACCAGGCTGCGGCGCGTCTGGCGCGCGAGGTCGCCGAGGCCGTGAGCGCGGAGACGCCGGAGCGGCCGCGCTTCGTGGCGGGCTCGCTGGGGCCGACCAACCGCACGGCCTCCATGTCGTCCAACGTCGACGACCCGGGCCTCCGGAACGTCACGTTCGACGAGCTGGTCGCGACGTACGGCGAGGCCGTGCGCGGCCTCGTGGACGGCGGCGCCGACCTGCTCGTCGTCGAGACCATCTTCGACACGCTGAACGCCAAGGCCGCCATCTTCGCGATCGAGCAGCATTTCGAGCAGCACGGCATCCGCCTGCCGGTGATCGTCTCGGGCACGATCACCGACGCTTCCGGACGCACGCTCTCGGGTCAGGTCACCGAGGCCTTCTGGCACTCGGTGCGCCACGCGCGGCCCCTGGCCGTGGGCCTCAATTGCGCGCTCGGCCCCCGGCAGCTGCGACCGTACGTCGAGGAGATGTCGCGCATCGCCGAGACCTTCGTCTCGACCCACCCGAACGCGGGGTTGCCGAACGAGTTCGGCGGCTACGACGAGACGCCCGAGGCCTTTGCGGCCGAGGTCGCGGACTGGGCGCGCAACGGCTTCTTCAACATCGTGGGCGGCTGCTGCGGCACGACGCCCGACCACATCCGCGCCATCGCCGCGGCCGTGCGCGGCGTTCCTCCGCGTCGGGTTCCCGAGCGCCCGATCCAGATGCGCCTCTCGGGGCTCGAGCCGCTCAAGATCGACGACGACTCCCTGTTCGTGAACGTCGGCGAGCGCACCAACGTCACTGGCTCGGCGCGCTTCCGCCGCCTGATCAAGAACGGCGACTTCGAGACGGCGCTGGGCGTGGCGCGACAGCAGGTCGAGAACGGCGCCCAGATGATCGACGTCAACATGGACGAGGGGCTTCTGGACTCCGTGGCGGCGATGGAGCACTTCCTGCGCCTCATGGCCGCCGAGCCCGACATCGCGCGCGTCCCGATCATGATCGACTCCTCGAAGTGGGAGGTGCTGGAGGCCGGTCTCAAGTGCATCCAGGGCAAGGGTGTCGTGAACTCGATCAGCCTGAAGGAGGGCGAGGAGGAGTTCATCCGCCAGGCAAACCTCGTGCGGCGCTACGGAGCTGCCGTCATCGTCATGGCCTTCGACGAGACGGGGCAGGCGGACACGCTCGAGCGCAAGGTCGAGATCTGCAAGCGCGCCCACCGGGTCCTGACCGAGAAGGTGGGCTTCCCGGCCGAGGACATCATCTTCGATCCGAACATCTTCGCTGTCGCCACCGGCATCGAGGAGCACAACGACTACGCGCGAGTCTTCATCGAAGCCGCACGCGAGATCAAGCGCACGCTGCCGCACGTGCGCGTTTCGGGCGGCGTGTCGAACGTATCCTTCTCCTTCCGCGGCAACAACCGCGTGCGCGAGGCGATCCACTCGGTGTTCCTGTATCACGCCATCCAGGCGGGCATGGACATGGGGATCGTCAACGCCGGCCAGCTCGAGGTCTACGAGGAGATTCCCGAGGCGCTGCGGGAGCGCGCCGAGGACGTCGTTCTCAACCGCAGAGCGGACGCGACCGAGCGCCTGCTCGAGATCGCCGAGCAGTTCCGGGGCGACCTCACCAGGGTCCAGGGACGGGATCCGCTCTGGCGCGAATGGCCGGTGGAGAAGCGTCTCGAGCACGCGCTGGTGAACGGCATCACCGACTACATCGAGGCGGACGCCGAGGAGGCACGGCAGAAGGCGGCGCGCCCGCTCGACGTCATCGAAGGGCCGCTCCTGCAGGGCATGAACGTGGTCGGGGATCTCTTCGGTGCTGGCAAGATGTTCCTGCCGCAGGTGGTGAAGTCCGCGCGGGTCATGAAGAAGGCGGTCGCCTACCTCGAACCCTACCTGGGGGCGGACGAATCCGCGCCGGGGCGGTCCAACGGGAAGATCGTCCTGGCCACCGTGAAGGGCGACGTGCACGACATCGGCAAGAACATCGTCGGCGTGGTGCTCCAGTGCAACAACTACGACGTGATCGACCTCGGCGTCATGGTGCCGAGCGAGAAGATCCTCGAGACCGCCCGGCGCGAGAAGGCCGATCTCATCGGCCTGTCGGGGCTCATCACGCCGTCCCTCGACGAGATGGCGCACGTGGCCCACGAGATGCAGCGCCTCGGGTTGGAGGTGCCGCTTCTCATCGGGGGCGCGACGACGTCCAGGTTGCACACCGCGGTGAAGATCGACCCGCAGTACGACGGGCCCGTGGTGCACGTGATCGATGCCTCGCGCGCCGTGGGCGTGGCCGGCAACCTGCTCGGTTCCGGGAGCAGGCAGAGCTTCGCCCGCGACATCCAATCCGGGTACGAGAAGATGCGCGAGCTGCGGGAGAGGCGAAAAGGTGCCGGCCGGTCGGAGTCGCTCCGCGCCGCGCGGGCCAACAAGCTCAGGATCGACTGGAGCACGTACGACCCGCCGCGCCCCGTCTTCCTGGGCGTCGAAGTGTTCAGCGAGTACTCGCTGGACGAGCTGCGCGACCGAATCGACTGGTCGCCCCTCTTCCAGACCTGGGAGCTCGCCGGCCGGTACCCGGCGATCCTCGACGATCCGGTCGTGGGCGAGCAGGCCCGCAACCTGTACCGGGACGCCGAGAGCATGCTCGACCGCATCGTCGGGGAATGCTGGCTGCAGGCGCGCGCCGTCGTCGGCTTCTTCCCCGCCAACACGGTGCGCGACGACGACATCGAGATCTACACCGACGACACGCGTACGGAAGTCCGGACCGAGCTCCCCTTCCTGCGCCAGCAGATGCAGAAGAGCAGCGGGCGGCCCAACCTGTGCCTGGCCGACTTCGTCGCACCCCGGGAGAGCGGCGTCGCCGACTACATCGGCGCCTTTGCGGTCACCGCCGGCAGCGGGATCGAAGCCAGGCTCGCCGAGTTCCAGGCCCAGCACGACGACTACAGCTCGATTCTTCTCAAGGCGCTCGCCGACCGTCTCGCCGAGGCACTCGCAGAGCGCATGCACGAGCGGGCCCGCAAGGAATTCTGGGGCTATGCACTGGACGAGAGCTTGAGCAACGAGGAGCTGATCGCGGAGCGCTACCGTGGCATCCGTCCGGCACCGGGGTATCCGGCCTGCCCGGACCACACGCTGAAACGCGTCCTCTGGGATCTGCTCCGGCCGGACGAGCACGCCGGGATCCGCCTCACCGAGAGCCTCGCCATGTTTCCCGCAGCCTCGGTCTCCGGCCTGTACTTCGCACACCCCGAGTCGCGCTACTTCGGCACCGGGAAGATCGGCAAGGACCAGGTCGAAGACTACGCGCAACGTAGAGGGCTGAGCCTGGAAGAGGCGCAGCGCCGGCTGGCTCCCGTGCTGGCGGACGATCCCAAAGCTGCGCCCGCGAACGCCACCAGCGGCTCGCCGTCCTCTCGTCTCTGAAACGTCCATCCTGATCGGGTCGCTGCCAGACCCCGGCGACCGGCTCCTCTCCAGGAATCCCACCCGTTCCTGGGACTCGAACGTCCGTCCCCCCGACATCGGGGCCTCATGCACGCCACCGCTGTCGATCACACGCAGCCCCGGACGCACATCGGCGGCGGGCGCTTCGGGGTCGGGCCGTCCACGCAGCGACCCGGACCTGGCACGGTTGATGAAGAGGGCATGCGTTGACCGGAATCACGACGACGAATGCGTCGCTCGAGCCGAAAGGCGACGTGGAATGGGCTTCCAGACCGGCCCGCGACTCGTCGCGGCAGCCGTCGCGACACTGCTCCTGATCTTCGGTGCCGTTTCCAGGCCCGCGATCCTGCGTGCGGGGCCCTTCGAGGATCCGCTGGGCCACCGACTCGGCAAATCGACCGGCAACGGGAGCAAGCCGCAATCGAAGATCTGGTACCACGACGGCTCGTACTGGTGCGTCATCGACGGCCCCGAAGGCAACCAGATCCTCGAGCTGGCCGGCAACCGGTGGAGACCTCAACCGGACGCCAGGCTCGGCTCGCACAAAGCTCGCGCGGACGTGCTCTGGAACGGCAGCCGGTTGATCGTCCTCCTGCACGCCAAGATCCCTAGGCTCCTGCAGTTCACGTACGATCGTGAGCGGCGGGGCTACCGTCTCGAGGCGGGCTACCCGGTGCGGCTTCTCATCCCCGCGGGCAGCGAAACGATGGTGATCGACGAAGACTCGCGCGGCCGGCTCTGGGCGAGCTACGTCGCCGCAGGCAAGGCCTGGGTCGCGCATTCGACCGCCGACCATCGGGTTTGGGATCTCCCCGGCCAAGTGCTGCGCGAGGGTCTCGGCAAGGACGACATCGGCGCGGTCATCGCGTTCGGCGGCGCCCGCGTGGGTGTCATGTGGTCGGACCAGAGGCGCGACGAGTTCGGCTTCCGTCAGCGCGCGGACGCAGATCCGCTCGACGTCTGGGGCCCGGTGGAGGTGGTGCATCACGGCCCGGGCCATGCCGATGATCACATCAACCTGACGTCGGACAGCCAGGGACGCGTCTACGCCATCACGAAGGACGACGACGATCTCCTGAACGCACACATGCGCAGCCCCAGCGGCAAGTGGACGAGCCAGGACGACGTGCTGCGGGGCGGCCGTGGAACGCGCCCCATCCTCATGACGGCGGAGAGCGAGCGGAGGATCGTGGTGCTCTACACGCGTTGGTACGAGGGTGAGCAGATCATCGCGCAGCGTGCCTCCCCCCTGGGACGGCTCCAGTTCGGGGCGGCCGCTCCGATCATCGTGGTCCCGGGCGTGAAGCTCAGGGACGTGACCGGAACGAAGCAGGCGCTGCCATCCGGCAGCCTCGCCGCCATCGCGTACGGCCAGGGCGCGACCTGGTGGAACGCCTGGGGCGCACCGCCGGGAGACGGCGAGTTCCGGCCACCACAGACGAGCACGATGGCGGCACACACGCTCATGCGCTGCCCGGATGCAGCCCTGGCGCTCGCGTTCGACGAGGCCGCGGGACACGAAGTGGCGGACGCCTCCGTGCACGCCGCGACGGGCAGATTGGGCGGCCCCTGGGCGGACGACGTCTCCGAACCGACGTGGACCCAAGGCGTCTCGGGCAGCGCCCTGTACTTCGACGGCCGTCGCAGCTTCGTGGCCGTCGAGGCGGTCCCACGTCACGGACCTTCAGGCAGCATGACGGTCGAGGCCTGGATCCGCCATTCCAGCGACGGAGCCGAGCAGACCATCCTCAGTCGAGGTGCGCCGGGTGGCTCCAGCTATCGGCTTCGGCTGCAGGAGGATGATCGTCTCGAGTTCATCCGCGACGTCGACGGCAGTGTACCGAACCAGGGAGTCCAGAGCGTGCGCCCCATCCGGGATGGCGGCTGGCACCACGTGGCAGCCGTGTTCGATCGGGTCGCGAAGGAAGGGCGCATCTACATCGACGGCCACCTCGAGGCCGCGGCACCCGACGGCGGCGATCCGATCTGCAGCGACGACGTCCTGTTCATCGGGGCGCGCCAGGGGAAGAAGCGCTATCGCGATTGGTTCCACGGTGACATCGACCAGGTTCGCGTCACCTATGAGGCGCGCTACACGAGCGACTTCACGCCACCAATGGAGTTCGACGGGGTGGGCCCCGCTCGCCTTTTCCTCACCTGGACGCCGCGCTACCCGGGGCCGTTCGAGCATCTCGCCTACGACGTCTTCAGGAGCGCCAGCGAAGAGCTGCTCCCGAGGCTGATCACCTCACACCTGCATGCGACCAGCTGCATCGACACGCCGGCTTCGAGAGGCCAGATCGTCTACGAGGTCCACCTGGTGGACCGGAACGGTCCGACTCCCGGCAGCCTGACCGTCGAGTGGTTGCCCGCGGCCGCGCCCCCCGTTCCGCCACGCCCGCCGCGACGCGATTGACCCGCACTTGCAGGACCTCGCGGAGTCCGCCCGCGGCGACGCGATTCACCTGCACTTGCAGCACGTGGCGGAGTCCGCCCGCCGCGACGCGATTGTCGCTTGCCCGAGGACGTGTGGCGCGGCGTATCGGGCAGGGGGCACGTCAGCGGAGGATGAGGTGGAGCTCGACTCGGCGACTCCTCGAAGACTCTCCTGGCACTGCTCGCGTCCGAGAGGGACCTTCGCTGAACCCCGTGTCGCGCGGGTGCACCACCGGCGCCACCTCACGGGAACCCGGGTCGGGCCCGCGTTGCCATACCGGTGCATCGCGGAAGCCCGGTTCACCCCGGCGCTCCGACGGTATCACGATGCGTGACGGAACCTCGGGCGCCGGTGGAGGTGCCTGGGTGCCGAACGCGTCGTGCGCGCCTGCCGGCGACAGAATCCGCTGCGCTCGGCGTGTGCGGTCGTCTCCGACTTCCTGGCCTTCTCCGGGACCCGCGAGACGATGGAGAGACGGCCGGGAGGTTGCATCCAGGTGGCGCAGGATCGAGTCGACCACGTCTGTCTCCGTGATCAACGAGACGCTTTTGAGCTCCGCGCCGCAGCTCGGGCAGAGCAGCGGCCCCTCTTCCTTGAAGATCTTCCGGAGCAGCCACGCCCATGAGGTCGACGAATGCAAGGTGCGGCAGGACGGGCAGCGAACCTGAACCGCGTGCTGCGGGGACCCATCCGGGACCACGTGCTGCGAGGATTGGACCTGGTCCGCGTGCCGCCGGGAACCCACCGGGACCGCGCGCTGCCCGGAACCCGCCGGAACCGCGTGCTGCGGGGACGCCACCGGCACCGCCTGCTGCCGGGAAGCGACCGGAACCGCGTGCTGCGGGGACGCCACCGGCACCGCCTGCTGTGGCATCACCACCGGCATCGCGTACTGCGGCGTCCCCCGCGGGACCGCGGGCTGCGGGGACGCCAGCGGCACCGCCTGCGGTGCGGGCACCACCGGAACCGCGCGCTGTGGGGGGCGGACCCGAACCGCGTGCTGCGGGGGGTGGTCGTTCTCGAAGTTCTCCCGATACCAGAGACGATGGTGATGCTTCGCCCACTGCCGGTCGACGAAGCCCGAGATCATCCCATTGAGGGCCTTTCGAGTGCCGGGATTGATCGTCGCCATGTAGATGTGCCCGACGATCAGAGGTGTGACGAGGGCAGCCGTGAAGAAATGGACGAGCCAGGGATAGAACGACATGCCCGGCACCCAGATCATGATGCCGGTGATGATGAAGACTGGGTACGTGGACATGGTCATCATGAAGTTCAGCTTCTGCGGAGCGTTGAACTTCCCTTGATCCGGGAGGGGAATTCTGCTGTCGATGGCCGCCAGACCCATGAGCGCCAGCCATTTCAGATCCGCCAGGGTCCAGATCCAGGCTTGCTGGATGTTGTAGAGGTGGACCTTGACATCGCCCCGACCGCGGAGCACGGCCAAGAACGGGAAAACGATGAAGCAGACACCGGACGTGCGGTGGATCCAGGAGAAGACATCTCGAAAAGGCCGCAGGGGGTTGGGATTGTAGAAGACCACCAAGATGAGCGCCGTCGTGTAGCAGACGAGGAAAGGAATGGCGATTGCCCAGTGCACGAACCTTTCCGATCTGCGGAAGCGCAGAATCATCCGGGACGGAGAGATTCTCGCCACGGGCGCTGCGTGGACGCCGAGCGAAATTGGACTTTGGATGGCCGTATCCATGTGAAGACCGTCCAGTGATCGGCAACCGTACGAGAAGATCGGAAATGTTGCTCTCGTGCAAGGATGGTGCCACCGGATCTCGATGGATCAGAGAGTCCCGTCGTTTCTCGCTCTCGTTCCTTCAACCGGCCTGCTTCAATGAGCTCGCGGCCGGGAGACCGCCCGTGTCTCTCGCGCGGGTCGTCGATGCCTGGCCGCTCCTGCTGGGGGAGCATGGATTCCGCGTCCTACGGCACCGGGATGAACGACACGAATGGCCGTCTCTTCCCTGCCGTTCTCAGAATGCGACACTGCGCCAGCCGTGCCAGCATCGGCCGCCGCTCCGCCCCCAGAGCCCGGACCCGGGCTTCGGGCACGCCATCATTCCGTGATGTCCGCGATGATCCCGAAGCAACTTCGCTTGCTCGATGCCTCCTTATTGCGGGACACCTGGGGTTCATTGAGCCTCGCGAGGCGGGCGTTGAGACGCGCGGCCTCAACCCCCACGCGGTGAAGGTCCGAGGTCTGTGTCGAGATCTCTCACCTCCGCTCGAGGCGTGCTTCTCAGCATCGCGGCCGACATCACCATTGGCAAGCTGGCTCCCGGTGTGGCTTGCCGTCGGTGGGATGCCCTCACGGTGAACGGTACCCCGTCGTTTGCACTCCCATCGCCATCTGCGCGAGAGAGCCCCTGATTCCTTTGACTGTGAATTGTGAACGGCTTGCTCTGAGTCGGCGGCGCCTCATACGTGGGAGAGGACCTTGGACCACAACTCCTCGCCGAGTAGGTAGCCCTCGCCCACCGAGAGGATTTCAATATCGTCCCTGCCGCTGGCCCACCGCTCGGCCTCCTCCCGGGAGGCGAAGAAGAAAACGTGGTGGCAGAAGGTACTCCATATCGCCTGGGCGGAGCTCATGTCGGCCTTCTCCGGGTCGATCATGGTGATGGAGACCACAGCACCGGGCGGATTGACCTCCTGCACGCCTTCAGGACCGACGGTCAACCGGACCTTCCTCTTGGTCAGTGGGGACTCGGATTCGACGGTGGCAGTCTGCTGGAGCATGGCAGGCAGGAAGAGCGTGTCCTCCGCACACCACGTCGACATCCGCGCACCGTCGAGATGGAACCGGTGCGGGTGATCCTTCAGCGACAGTCCCATGATGCCAACGATGTTGTTGTCGGCGTCGCGTTCCGTGATCTGCCGCAAGAACTGGTCCGCCGCGTCTCGAGCAATCCCAAGTCCGGCTGTCATCTGGTCCACCCGCTCCCCGGTGACGGGGCGACCCTTTGCGAGCGACCGCAAGACCTGAATGAGGAGACGCGAGAGGTCCGGACCGTAGTCCAAGAGACCCCCACTCTGGCTCAGCATCTTCGCCATTTCATGCGCGCGGGCGTTGCTCATCAGCATCATCTCCCTTGTTCGAGGTTGCTCGTCCGAGGTCTAGTGCGCACAACACGAGAGCTTCGTAACGTCGCGTTCGAATGATTGTGCAGCCAGCTTCATCCCTTCGCTTTGTGTCAGGTATGGATGGAAATGGCGGGCAATTCCCGAGACCAGCAAGCCGAATCGAATGGCGAGGCTCGCCTCCATGATCTGCTCGCCTCCCTCCGGCGCCAGGATGCGGGCACCGACCAAGCGATCTGTGCCGCCGGCGCGGAGGAGCTTGATGAGGCCGCGCGTGTCGCGGGCAGCGATGGCGCGCGGCACCGCAGAGAGCGGCAGAACCGTGACGTCCACTGCGACCCCTTGTTGCGCCGCCTGCCTCTCGTTCAGACCAGCGCCCGAGATCTGCGGGTCTGTGAAGATGACCCATGGAATCGCCATGTAGTCCCGGCGTGTCCGGTTGCCGGTGAGGGCGTTCTCGGCTGCAAGGGCGCCTTCGTAGGCCGCAGCGTACACGAAGGCCGGGTCCCCGATGACATCGCCGGCGCCGTAGATGCCCGGGACGCTCGTCTCCAGGTAGTCGTCGACCTGGAGATCGCCGCGGTCGTTCACTTGGAGACCGCAGCACTCCAATCCCAGCCCTTCCGTGTTGGCCTGTCGACCCAACGCGTAGAGTAGGGCGTCGCCGTGCAGTTTCTCGACGCCTTGCCCTCCGTCAAACTCGACCACGAAGGTGTCGCCGTCGCGCCGCACGCGCTGCACGGTGGTGCCGGTGCGAATCTCCACCCCCTCGGAGTTCAGGTATTGAGCCAGGGCGGAGGAGACGTCCTGGTCCTCCTCAGGCAGGATCTGGCGACTGCGCTGGAGCAGCGTCACCCGGCTCCCGAAGCGCCGGAACATCTGTCCGAGCTCTAGAGCGATGTACCGTCCTCCGAGGACCAGCAAGTGGTCGGGTAGGTGAGACGCGGAGAGCGCCTGGGTGCTGTCCCAGGCGCCGGACGCCGCCAACCCAGGGATGGGTGGAAGCGCGGGGCGGGCACCCGTGGCCAGGATGATGCGGTTTGCTCGGAACACGTCGCCGTTCACGGCAACCTCGTGTGGGCTCTGAAGGACCGCGCGACCCGGAAAATACCGGACACCCGGTAGGCCTGGGAGAATATCGGCGTACTTCTCCTTGCGGAGCGACGCCACGAGCTTGTCCTTCTGGGAAAACAGCGTGGGAAGATCAACACCCCCAGCGTTTGACGTGAGACCTTCGAACCGAGTGACGGTGTGTGCGTGGTGATTCGCGGCGGCCCGGATGAGGGTCTTGGACGGAACGCACCCGATGTTCACGCAGGTGCCCCCAATGGCGCCATCGTTGATGATCAGAACCCGGGCATCGAGCTCCGAGGCGCGGATGGCGGCCGCGAACGCTCCGGAACCACCTCCCACCACGACAAGGTCCCAATCTCTCGACACCGTTCCTGGGTCTGTCGGAATGGAACGGCACGATTCCTCGATCATTGGCATGAGCTCCTGTTCAGCAGGACAGCGCTGCAGCATGCATCGCTGTCATTCCCGTAGATCGTCTCCGCTGTGTGTACTCGATGCACTCGCACCCTGGCACGCAGCGTCCGAATCTAGAACTTCAGATAGATCGTGGCAGATCGTCGGTGCTCCAGCATTTCGGTCAGTGTGAGCGGCTCGACGAACGGCAGGATGTTCTCCCGGCCCTTGACGGTCTTCTCCACCTCCGTCAGCGCATTCCAGAACCCGTTCGCGGTGATCCGTGCGCCCTGCTCGTGAAGGAAACGGAGATACTCCTGGTAGTTCTCGGGCTGCGAACTCCGTTCCACCCCAAAGGATTCTTCCATCAAGCCCTTGATCTTTTCCGGGAGCGGATAGCGACCCAGATCGGTCTTGCCCGGCTCCCACTGCTTGATGCCGTAGGTCGCCTCCTCGTCGAAGTAAACCTCCACGGTGTCACCGTTGCGAAGTGCCTGCCAAGCGGCGTTCAAGGCAACGCATACAGGTCCGTCATCTTCCTTGAAGTTGGCCATCAGATGCATGAACACGCTTTCAGCCGCGGGGGCTCGGGGCACCCCCGCCCCGAGCATGAGCGCCGTCAGAAGGAGAACCATCCAAAGGCACGATGCAGCAGGGCTTTCTGCTTGGAATCGAGGTTGTCGCGTAAACCGCACCATCATTCTCCCTCCGGTCGGTCGTCACTCGACTGGGTCGGGGCCGCGGAGCCGTTCTCAGGAGTTCGAAGCGCGGCCTGGTAGCCTGCGCCCGCGACCGCATCGATGAGTTTCTGTGCTGGGACCTCCTGCGCGAGTTCGACGCGTGCTTTACCTTCTTCATGACTCACTTCCGCACTCTCGACGCCTGGGACCTTTTCGAGCGCCCGCTGGACATGCGCGGCACACCCACCGCACGTCATCCCGGTGATCGCGAGCTGCATCGTTTCTCCTGACCCCTCTCCGAGACCCCCGGCCGACGTGGCCTGTGCGTTGATCCAGTACGGGTAGCTCGAGACACCGATGACAACCACGGTGACTGCCCAGAGCAACAGCTGGTGGCGACGCGAGGGTCCGCCTGCGTGACACGTGCTGTCGGGGCCGCAGGCCACCGCTCGTCGCCGGCGATACGTGAGGTAGAAGGCTGCGCCCAGCAGGAGCGCGGTCAGCCCGAGGAGGTAGGGTCGGTACTGCTCGAAGGCGCTGGCGAACCCAGCGCTGCCGACGCCCAGCGCCGCGACGACGACCGGCACGATGCAGCAGGCTGAGGCGAGCACAGCGCCCGTGACGGCGCCGGCGATCGTCGTCCACGAACTCTTTCCCATGACGGGGTTCCTCCTCTCAACGCAGAACCAAGCTGAGCGCGCCCTTCAGCCGGGCGAGCGCCTCAGGGCCTGCGCCGCGTTTCACGGCCTCAGCGACGCAGGTCTCCATGTGGTTTTCGACCAAGCGGGTGGTGATCCGGTTCAGGGCAGCGCGTGCTGCAGCGAGCTGCGTGAGAAGCGTCTCGCAGTCCCGGTGCTGTGCCAGCATGCGCTTGATGCCCTCGACCTGTCCTGCCGTCCGGCTCAGTCGATCCTGGAGATCCTTGGCGACGTCTGGGTCGAGATAAGTCGCTGTATTCGTGCACGTTGCACAGTGCCTCACGGCTCCTCCCTTCATACCCCTGGGGGGTATACATCCAGAAGAACCTCGCCCGGGTCTCGGAGTATTCCCGAGCTCGCAGCGTCACCGGAGCTGCCAGCGCACGTTGAGGCTCAGCTGACGATCCACACCGAGCTGCAGACCAGTCATGGTCTGGTAGAGCGGGAGCAGGAAGGCAGCCTCGACGCCCAGCCTCAGTCCGGGAAACTCTTTGAGGACCCGCAGTCCCGACATCCAACGTGTGCCGCCGGTGTTGACGGGCTTCCGACCTGCGAACTCGTCGGCGCCGGCGAGGCGGCCGCGCAACTCGATTCCCGGACGGAGCGTCGGGCTCCAGTTCCAGAGCCCCACCACCGAAAGCTGCAACTCGTTGCCGTACCGGTAGCCCGTTCGGCCTTCTCGAGGGAAACGTGCGAGCGCCGAAGAGCTGACCGAGAAGCGCGGCGAGCTCTGGTAGGCCACGAGCGCCAGCACGGGGTCGGTTGAACCGGTCCCCGTTTGGAGCTCGACCGGGATGATCAGGCCATCCTGGGTGGCGTCGTCTCGACCTGTGGCCCACTTGATGCCGGCGCCGAGTTGGATACCCCACGAGGCGAAGGGGCGGAAGGGGAGGACGCGAGCCATGACGAGTGTCGTCAAGTCGCCGAGCGCTGTGTTGCTGAACTCGTGATGGAAAGCCTGCGTACCTAGGATCACGGTCTGCTCGCGCATGCGGTACTCGTAGGGCAGTCGGACGATGGCGGCGACGCGTTTGTGAAGTCCGATGCGCGAATAGAACGTCGTGCTCAGAACCTGGCTGCGCCGATTTGCGGGGTCTGCGACGCGATCGTTGCCGCGGTACGCCTGCCGGAGGTCGTAGCCCTCCACGGCGAGACCCGCCTCGATGTTGCCCGCGAGCAGCGGTCCGCCTGTGAGACCGCCCAGCGCACTCGTCCCGGGTGTGCAGCAGCCTTGCGCCAGCACGACCGATGGGACAGTGCTGGAGAGCACCACGCTCGCGAGCAAAGCCACTCCAAGCTGCCAGCCACCACGTGCGAGCATGTCGAGCTATCTCCACAAGGACTTGACCCCGCTCCAGGTCGTGGGCGCCGCCGAGGTTGGAGGGTCACCAACGATCGCGTACCAGCGCTGCCCGACGATGCCCCCCGCCTCTTGCCCCCGCATCGCGTGCGCATCGGGATCGACGGTGGAGCCGGGAACCTCAGCCCAGCCTGGGCCCATCCGACCGTAGATGAGGAGCCGCAGCGACTCCTCGTCCACGCGCGCCGCCGCAAGGGCCGCAGCGTCGTAGTGCAGCTCGAGTTCGGTGGGTTCCACGAGCACCCCGTTGCATCCGCATCCGCCACCGTCGAAGGAGGCCACGAAGGCACCGAGGCAGACCCCACCGACCTCCGCCAGCTGCGAGCAGTCCAGCTGCTCGAGCGACGCCCACACGATGGAACCGGGAGGGTAGTTGCCGAATGGGTACGGTGGATACAGCTCCCAGCTCACACCGTCGGTCGAGCAGTACACGTAAGTGGATTCGGGCAGACCGATGTCGAAGGCAACTCCCTGGGCGCTGGCAGTGGAGGCTCCAGCGACAAGCAGACCCAGGAACGCTGTGAGCCGGATGTGTCGGACCATTTCCATCACTCCCTCTTGTCACCGACCGCAGCCGTCGGTGGACCGGCTACGGCACTTCCGCTCGCGCCCGCCCGGGTGGCACGCACACGGGTCAAACCGGACGAGAGGGAACGGAAGTGCCGAGCTCAGCACCTCCTTCTTTCACTTGCATGAGCCATTTCCCCCCAGCAGAGCAGCCTCGAGCAGCTCTCGCGGAGGCGTATGCGAACTGCCATAGACCCGACAGCTCATGGCATAGTCGGTACGGCACCGCGCTGCGGGATCAACGTCCTGGCCATCGACTCGCACGGTCGGCGACCCGAGAAACCGCAGTCGGCGAGCATCATTAGCGCTCTTGACCTCGACCGTATCGATCTGTGGATGAACGCTGAGCTTGGAGGCTGTCTGTTTCAACAAGTCGAGGGTCGGCTCGAAGTTGGGGCAGCCATCGAAGTATAGAATCTGAACCTTCATGACTTCACCTCCGTGTCACCCACGCAGCCTCTCAGGGCGGCCGAGAGCGGCTTCAACCGCACCGCGTGGATGCTCTCTGGCAGGGTACGCCTTGGACCCAGGTCCAGAGTCAAGGGCCTCTGATCCCCGGCCAGGTCCCCGTCAAAGTCAGGCTGCGGCGGGGCGTGATGGGTTGGTCGCGTGGCGGCGCTCCGTGCTCCCGCCGACGGCTGCGGGTGGCGCCCGGGCCGGAGGCGAAGGGACAGGCGGCCCAAGCTCACGGGCCGGCCCACGGGCCGAGAAGGCTCAGCCGCGGCGGATGGAGAAGCTCTGCTGGCGCAAGGAGTTGTGGGTGTTACAAGCCCAGAGCGTTCAACACCAGGCGCGGTCGCTGAGCGAAGTAGCGCAGGCCCGTCGGGACGTAGTCGAACCTCAGGAGGCGGACGATCGCAATGGCCAGGTTGCGCAGAATCGCCATCATGCGGGGTCCGTGGTTCGTGCGCACCCGCGAGCGGTCTTCGTCGAAGGTGACGTCGCGGACCCAGTGGCTCTGGTTTTCGATCGACCAGTCGCTGCGGACGCGTTCGAGCACCCGAGCGGGTGAGGCCTGCTCTGGACCCTGGCTGGTGATGATGGCGACCTGCTCCTGGCGGATCTTGCCGGATCTGACCGACGTCGTGATGCGCTCGATGCGAGCCACTTGCCCGCAGTGGGGAAACTTCACATACCCGTTGAGCTCGGTGGAAGTCCAGATGCGACGCACCTCGATCCTACCGTGCGCCTTCTCGACCGTCTCATGCTCAGGGGGGGGAAATCCCTCTTCTCGTCAAAGAGGGTGTCGATATCCGCTTTCAACTGCGGTTGGTTGGCCTTGACGGTGAAGTAGTAGTGCGCCTTCTTCTGCTCCACTACGTAGCGTGCCAACTCCTGCTGCGTGTGCAAGGCGTCGGCGGTGACGCACTTACCCTCCAGCGGCACCGCACGCAGCAGCTCGGGGGCCACCGGAATCTCATTGGTCTTGCTGTCCACCTCGCGCTGGGCGATCGTGATGCCCGAGGACTGCACCACCAAGGACAGCAGATGGACCTGGCTCTGATCCGATCTGCGCGCCCCACGCAAGGTCTTGCCATCCAGGGCCACGCCGTCAGCGTCTCGCAGGCACAGCCCGGCCAGCCACGGGCCGATGACCGCATCGACGGCCTCGGCGTCGACGCTCTGCAGAAAACGCCGCAGCGTCGGCTCGCTGGGAGCCGCCAGCCGACCGGTGTGCGGGTTGCGCCGACAGCGCAGACGGCGCAGCTCGGCCTGCGTGCACTGGCGCACCCACTGGGCGATCGCCTCAAAGCTGCGCGCCCCACAGACCACCGCCGCCACCGCGATGGCCAGCAGACTCATCTTCCGGTGCCGGATCCCACGGCGCTGGCGCGGATCCGGAACCTGGCGCAGGGCTTCGAAGAGTGACTCCAGGTCCTTGGCTCTCAGCTTCATCTTCGCTCTCCTTCGTGTCAGCGCCGGATTCGGGCGGGGATCCCCAAGTACCTGCCGGGCACCGCGCGCAAGCTCCCGCACCAGCACTACCTTGGGCCTCCCGTGATGCTCCCAGCCGCCACGGCGCCGGGCGTAGCCGAGCGTCTCACCGAGCCCCAGCCAGCCCGCCGCCCGGTAGCACGTCCCCGAGAAACGCGCCGGATCGACAAAGGTCTCGGCCAGCAGAATCGGATGTCCCCACACCCGTTGCCAGTCGGTGCTCAGACGCCGGGCACATGACCCCAACACCTGCGAGGCCAGGTTGGGCACGCGCACTCCCGGCAGGATCAGGAAACGCACGTTGTTGCTGACCAGGTGCAGCCTCTGCCAGGCGACCGCCGGGTGCCAGCCGATCCATTCATCGCGCACCTTGCACTTGAAGGCGGCCGCGGCCCACAACAGCACAGCCAGCCACTGCCCGTGCGCCTCCGCGACGTAGGCCAGCGACTCACCGACCACGCCACGGAAGCCCAGGTAATGGTGTGAACTGAGAAGGGACTTGAGCTGCCGCATCTCAGTGCGTCGAGCCAGCCGCACCTCGACTGAGCCTAGAAGCTCGCGGGCTGGGAGCGATGGCGTCTCGGGTGCCATGAGCGAGGAATAGCACAGGCAAGATCACCTGTCCATAGCTAGGTTCAACTGCCTTGGTCACAAGAGGATCCCCGTCAGAACGACGGAGTCCTGGATCCCCGGCCTCGCCCGACGGAAACGGCCCGCGAGTCGGAGTCGGCGGGACGTGAAGGTCGTGACGATACGGCCGAGACGCAGCGGCTCGCGAATCATGCAGCTCTGCGGCCTCGGTGTCGGATGACGGCATACACCGGCAAACCTGCGAGGACGAGCAGCACACCGTACGCCGACTGCTCCCAGTCGTGGATGACGCTCGAGAAGGCCACCCCCAGGCTGGCGAGAAGGTAGATCGCCGGCGTCAGCGGGTAACCCGGGCAGCGATAGTGTGGGCTCGTGTCGTTGCGGCGTCGAAACACGAAAAGCGATGCGACTGCCATCGAGGACAGCATCAGGATGGCCAAGGTGGCCCAGCTCACGAGCTGCTCGATCCGGCCCGTGGTCGACAGCAAGGCCGTCCAGATGCCGCCCGCCCACACGGCCGCCGAAGGCACGCCGGCCGCGTTCGTGCGCGACAGAGCGCGGGGCGCGAGACCGTCGCGGGCCATCGCGTAGTAGATGCGCGCCCCTGCCATCAACGTGACGTTCGCCGAGCCCAGGACCGCGATCGCAATCATCCAGGACAACGCCCTCTCGGCCTGCGGGCCGAGAAGAAGCCGCGCGGCCTGGACGCCTGCGGTCGCGGATCCGGCCAGCTGATCCGCCGGCACCACGACGAGCAGCAGCAGATTGACCACGAGGTAGAGCAGCGTCACGAGAGCAGTCCCCACCAGAAGGCCGCGGGCCAGGTTTCTTCCGGGGTCCTTGATCTCCCCCGCGACATAGGCCGCCGCGTTCCAACCCGAGTAGGTGAAGAAACGGGCACCATGGCCGCACCAAGCGCCACGGATCCAACTGTCCCACCCGGGCTCTGCGCCGCCGGCCATTCGAGGTGCGCCGAGCCCACAACGATTCCGCTCCCGAAAAGCCCCACGAGCCCGGCCAGAGGCAAAGCCGTGAAGAGCAGCGTCGTTCGTCCCGCCACCTTCGCACCCGCATCGTTCGCGAGAGTGAGAAGCAGAACGAGCGCTGGAGCCGAGAGCAGCTGGAGGATGGCAGGCGCGTCTTCGAGCGCTGGCCAGGCTGTCTGAAGATGGTGCACGGCTACGATGGACATGACCGCAGCCGCCGCGGAGAAAGTGACGGCGAACGCCGCCCAGCCCATCAAGAAGCCCC
>JBHHXQ010000008.1:0-22221 GCA_046757105.1 Candidatus Krumholzibacteriia bacterium | reverse complement strand
AGCACGAGCTCCTCTACGCCGTCCCACACCGGCAGTTCGTCTTCACGGTTCCCAAACGCTTGCGACCCTTCTTCCTCTACGACCCCAAGCTCCTCGGATTCTTGAGCCGCGTCGCCTACCGCACGCTGCGTGACTTTGTACGCACCACGCTCCGTGGGAGAGAGATGCGGCCCGGGGTCGTCTCTTCCATCCAGATCATTGGAAGCTTGGGGATCTTCATCCGCATCTGCACATGCTCGTGACCGATGGCGTCTATCGCCCCGATGGCTCATTCGTGCCCCTCGGAGTCACTTCGCGAACGACCAGTTGACAATGGGCAAGATCGGCAACGTCTCCTTCGCCTGGATGACGTTGATCACGCCGATCTGCAGGCCGTTCATCGACTGCGCCATGTTGAAGAGTCCGAGCTGGAATCCCGACATCGATTCTGCAACGTTGATGATTCCCCAGAGGAATCCCTCGGCGTTCTCAGCGCCGTTGTAGATACCGCTCTTGAAGCCCTTGAACTCTCCTCCTGTAAGGTTCACCAGGCCGTCCTGCCAACCCGAGAAGGCTCCCTCGGTCCAGTTCACCAGGCCGTAGTCGAAGCCTTTCGTCGTCCCCGTCGTGTGGTTCACGAGGCCGACAGTCAGTCCGCGCGTGTGACGATGAGCTCCGTACAACAGGTCGATACGCAACCCTCGCACGACACCATCGTGTCCCGGAAACTGCACCGGATCGAACAGCGCAATGCCGATCGGTGTTGCACCCTCCAGATCCTGGCTCTGCGCTCCAGCGGCAACGACCGATCCCACGAGAAGCACAGTGCCCACGGCGATCCCCGCGACCTTGCTCATCATTGCGGTTCCCTTCGGCTTGGGTGGCAAGACAACCCCATGGCCGTCCCGAGGTGGCGACTTTCGAGGTGACTGACCTGCGTATCATAGCCTATCGACGAAGTCAACACCAAGGCGCTTCACTGTGAGCAGATCGGGTGTTGCGGTGTTTGTCCTTCGTGCCACAGCAAGCGTCTCGAGATCTGGGCCGACTGGCTCGAGCACGAGTTCCTCTACGGAGCCCTACACCGGCAGCTCGTCTTCGCGGTTCCCAAACGCTTGCGACCCTTCTTCCTCGACGACCGCAAGCTCCTCGGACTCTTGAGCCGCGTCGCCTACCGCGCGCTGCGTGACTTCATGCGCACCACGTGCCGTGAGAGAGATGCGGTCCCCGGGGTCGTTTCCTCCATCCAGACCTTTGGAAGCTTGGCGAATTGCGCCACTACCCTAGGCCTCACCGGGGCCGGTGAGCTGCTGAACTCCGTGACCATGACCACGTTCCGGAACGTGCTGGCGACCGGGGCCTACACGGCGCAGGCGATCAACTCCCAGATCCTGCTCTCGATCCGATGCACCCGGCGGATCTGGATCCTCCCTACGCCTTCTTCTCATGGGCCAGCGCTTCATTCTCGATTCCTGCTCGACAATGGTTTCGAGGTCGTTTGGCGAATCACGTCCCAAAGGGCCATGGGCCGACATCCTTCGTACCCGGCAGCCCACTTGACATTGAAATCCACTCAGTACAACGTTCCGCCGGAAACACACTCAGCTCTTTGGATGGGGCAGGTACGATGAGATGTCGACGTCGGTCTCTACTCGCTCACGTGTGCTTTGGGCTTCTTTTCGCATGCTCTGCAGCCTTTGCCTGGGCGGACGACGGCTACGTCGGTGTCTACGGCGACTCGCTCGGCACCGTGCCGTGTGTGACGGTGCCGGCGGGTTCGGTTGCGACCCTGTATGTCGTCGCGCACCTCTCCGGTGCAACATCCGCCGGCATCACGGGCGCGGAGTTCCGTGTCGAGGTAAGCGACCCCACGGGCTGGTTCTTCTCCTACACTGCACCTCCTGATGCCAAGACAACCATGGGCGACCTGCTGGGTACCGGGGTCAGCTTGGCATACGCGAGCTGCCGCACGCCGACGAACGGCACGGTGCCCTTCGGGACCATCGGCGTGTACAACGCGAGCGGAAGCCCCACCGAGCTCGGCGTGAAACGCCACGACGAGCCAACCAACCTGGACTACATCTGCCCGTTCTTTACCTTGTGCGACGATCCCGTCTTCTCGAAATCATGCATGACTCCGACTCCCCAGCCACCGTGCTCGACGTTGTCGGCCAAGCCCCTGGCACTCACCGACCCCGACCCCCCGGTCTTCCGCCTGGCGCTCAATCCACAACCACCACCCCCACCACCCCCGGTCCCCGAATCGCAACCCTTTGTGGACGCCTTCTCGCTGGCCGGTCCCAATCTGTGGGTCGGCGGCCGCAGGGTCCGGGGCCGCTGGTCGACGTGCGGTTCGAGAACAACGAACTCTCCTTCAAACGAACTCTCCTTCAACGGCGAAGTTGTCACCTTCACGGCGCCTCCGCCCCCGCCCCGCACTGCAGAACGGATCGAGCGTACGTACGGCAACGTCCCGCGTGTTGCGGAACTCCGTGCAGCTGGCCGATCCGTATCGGAAGCCGCAGATCAGTTCCTCGCCGAGGTCGAGGAACTCGAGGCCCGCGCGGTCGCTGCGTACAAGCTTCGAGGGTTCCCGGCGGCACTCGCGGAGTTCGAGGCCTCCCCCCTCATTGAAGAGATCGCCGAGGCGTACGAGATGCACAAGCTGATCAAGGTCAAGCGGCGAGGGATGCGCGCACACTACGCCATCTACCTCGAACGACCGCGACGCGTTGGCCGGCAGGCCCAGACTCCTCCGGACGACAAAGAGACGAAGGCACGAAGGTTGGTTGCCGAGTTGCGGGCAATGGCTGATTGGGACGCGCTGGTGCTCGTCTCGCGGGCGGGCAACTACACAGTTCTAGGGGGCGAACGACGAGCCCTCGCCGAAGCCCAGATTGCCCACGTGCTTGCTGGGGGCTCTCTGGGAACACTGCCTGACGGACCGATTCGGGCTAATGCCTGGACGATCAGGGAATTGCAGCTGCAGCCGGGGAGGAGTAGGCCATGCGACCTCTTCCTTGACCCGTTACGTGCTCGCGGTTGCAGCGCTCTCCGTAACCTCGTTCGCCGCGGCACCATCAGTAGCCTTTGTGCAGGATGATGCGGCCTTTAGTCGCGATCAAGACCGACCCGTTGAATCCGGAATCCGCGACCTGTGTGAGGAAGAGGTCGACTCGTTGTCCCCAAATCATCTTGCACGACAGGGCGGACGCATGTCCGCAAGCTCAACAACGGACGACAGTTGCGGTTGGGTTGAGTTTTCCGACCAAACTGGGTTACCGTACTGTTTTGGTGCGAACGTCGTCACCCAAGAGGAACCCCAGTGTCCCCAGCCATCATCTCGGTCGACCAACTCACCAAGTACTACGGCCACCAGGTCGGCGTCGAGCGCGCGTCCTTCACCGTGAACCAGGGCGAAATCTTCGGCTTCCTCGGTCCCAACGGCGCCGGCAAGACCACCACCCTCGGACTCCTGCACGCCACCAACGGCACCGTGACCATCTTCGACCAACCGGTACCCAAGCGCTCCTACGAAGTGCGCGCGCGCTGCGGGTATCTCCCCGGCAACTTCATCGGCTACGGCCACCTGACCTCGGAGGAATTCCTGCGCTTCTCCGCCAAACTGCGTCGGGCCAAGCCCGTCCTGCAAGAACGGCTCCTCGACCGCTTTGAGGTGGCGGGGGAAACACTGAAGCAGAAGATCCGTCACCTCTCCCACGGCACCCGGCAAAAGCTCGGGATCATAGCGGCCTTCTTCCATCGGCCCGAGCTGGTCATCCTCGATGAGCCCACCATCGGTCTGGACCCGCTCATGCAGGAGACGTTCTACGACCTTCTGCGCGAGACCCAGGATGACGGCCGCACGGTGTTCTTTTCATCGCACGTGCTTCCCGAGGTCGAAAAGACGTGCCAGCGCGTGGCGATCATACGCGACGGCGAGCTCGTCGCACTCGAGACGCTCGACAACCTCCGGCGCCGGCGCTACCGCCGCTTGACCGTGATTCTCGAGCACGACATTGGCGATTGCGAGCTGCCGGGCGCGCGTCTCCTGGCAACCGAGGGTCTGAGGCGTGAGTTCGTGTTCAATGGGGACGCCGGGGCTCTGTTGCGTCGTCTCGCCGAATTACCCGTCGCCGACTTCGTGTTCCCGGAACCGGACCTCGAAGACGTGTTCATGGCGTTCTACCGGAACGAGGAACGATGAACAGCTGGGTGTATGTCGCCTTCATCGTCCGGCAACACCGCGGATTCATGGTCTGCAGCATGATCATCGTGGCTGCATTGCAGTCCCTGATCATTTCGCTCATTTCGGGGGTGGACACGGCGGCGTTCATGACAGACTTGCTCCAGCAGCTGCCCGAGCGATTCCAGATGTTCATCAGCGAGGCGTTCCTGGCGCGTCTAAGCGTTCCTGGCGCGGCCGCGTTCGGCTTTGCTCATCCGATCGTGTTGGTGCTTCTCGTCATCAGCGCCATCAGCTTCCCGACGCGCCACATCGCCGGCGAGATCGAGTCGGGAACGATGGAGTGGCTGCTGTCGCATCCCGTGCCGCGCGGGAGGTTGGCCTTGGTGCTGTGGGCGAGCGGTGCGCTGGTGGTGTTGTTGACGGTCGCCAGTGCCTGCGCAGGATCGCTGACGGCCCTCGCGGTGAAAGGCAAACTCGACGCCGCGCTCCTGGCGAAAATGCTGAGGATCGGCGTGAACCTGTGGCTCCTGATGGTCCTGATCATGAGCTATACGATGGTGGTAGCCGTGTTCTCGAAGGATGGCAGCAATACGGGATCGGTCACGGCCGGCGTCACGCTGGTGTTCTACTTCCTGCACATCCTGAGCACACTGTTTGACTCGTTTTCGTTCGTCAGGGCGGTCAACATCTTCACCTACCACCAGCCGCAGAAGCTGATGTTCGGCGGGCAGAGCTTTGCACTCAACGCGGTGGTGCTGGGGATGCTGATCGGGGTGTGTCTGGGGATCGCCATGAAGCAGTTTCAGCGGAGAGACATCCCGGGATAGGTGCGTCGGTGGTCGAGAAAGTCGCCCGAACGGCGAAGTTGCAGGAAGACGCGCGATCCGCTGGAGCGTTAGGCATCGGACGCACCTTCTTGTGCGGAAGGAGCGTGTTCGGCAACGAGGAGCGCGAACCCCGTCGCGATGGGCGCATTCCGTCGAGCAGGCACCAGCCGAGGTCCCGAGGTTTCGCGACCGTTCACGGTCCGGTTGGCGACCCCGTCATGAGGAGGACGATTCCATGACCCGCTGGCGAAGTATCATGTTCGTGATCGCGCTCGTGCTTTCCGCATCGTGCTCGTGGCGGCTGGCAGGGGCGCAGAGTCTTCCCGAAGGAGACGCGTTGCGAACTGCGGAGGGCGTGGTCGAGAAGCTGTACGAGCTGGTGACCTTCGAGGCAGGAAGCACGCCGAACTGGGACGAAGTGCGATCCTTGTTCATCGATACCGCAGTGATCGTGCTGCGTACGAGCCGAACCGAGACGGCCGTCTTCTCGCTGGATGGATTCGTTGGAGACTTCGTCGAGTTCATCGATCGAGCCAACGCCGAGGAGACCGGTTTCGTCGAAGAGATCATTCGGACGAGGGCGATGATCTTCGGGAGCATCGCGCATGTCCTCGTTCTGTACGAGGCGAGCGTCCCCGGCTCGACGAGACGTCCGCAGCAGGGTGTGGACAGCTTTCAGCTCATCGAGAAGGAAGGCCGCTGGTGGATCGTATCGATCACGAACGAGATCCCTTCGGCGGACAACCCCGTTCCTCCGGTCGCACGGTTCGTCCCGGGACCGTTCCAGACCGGTCTCCGCTCCCGGCCAGGACCGGGAGCCGCCCCCTCGGTTCGACCGCGTCCCGATCGCTGCACCAATGGATCGGCAGGGAGCGGCACCCCGAGAACTCGCTGCCAGCTCATCGTCAAAATGGACACTTCACCGTCCAAAATGTACACTTCATCGTCAAAATGGACACCGTTTCACGACGACGTCGGTTTCGGACCTGTCGTTTCCATCCACGTGCGGCCCGGCCGAGTCGGGTTGCCAGACCGGGACGTCTTTGGCTTTGCCTCGCATCCTCTTGAACATCGACGACGGCCTGAAGGAGGTCGTCGATCCGACGGAGGTCTATTACCTCGAGGCGCTCGATGGCGAGACGAAGGTGCGCCTGCGCCGATCGCGTGCTCATGTCGACGTGCGTGAGTTCGGCGAGCTCTTGTCGCTTTTCGAGCCGTACGGCTTCATGAAGATTCATCGCAGCTTTGCGGTGAATCTCGATCGCATCCGCCAGCTGAGGCGACGAAGCCGGGGAAGGGACTGGGAGGTCAAGCTCGAGCCGCCGGTGAATCGCATCCTGCCCGTCAGCAGGGAGGTCTACCCGGATCTGCTGGCCGCGCTGGAAGAAGGTCCGAACGAAGGTCGACCTGCAGCAGGTCGATCGGTCGCCGGAGCATGACGAGCCCATGCCGCTCCGTGCCCACGACCGGGGAATCGCGGGTCTGGAGGTTCGATCGATGGTCCGAAGCGCCCGTCTCCTGGTGCTGCTGTGCGCGACCGTGCTGGCCGCGGCGACGTCCGCCGCGCAGGACACGGCATCGCCCGCGCGCCATCTGGTCGTCGGGACCAAGCCCACGGAGCCGTTCGTCATCAAGAACGCGGACGGCACGTGGGGTGGGATCAGCATCGAGCTGTGGCGGGAGATCGCAGCGGAGCAGGGCTGGACCTACGAGTTCCGCGAGCTGCCGTTGGAGGAGTTGATCGAGGCGGTCGAGAGCGGCGGCGTCGACGTCGCCGTCGCGGCTTTCACGATGACGGCCGAGCGCGAGCAGTTCGTCGACTTCTCGCACCCGTTCTACTCCACGGGTCTCGGGATCGCCATCGCGTCCAACCGAGGAGGCGGATGGACACGCGTCGCCCGCCGCTACCTCTCAAGGGAGTTCCTGGGCGTGGTGGCCGGCCTGGCGCTGCTGCTGCTGGTCGTTGGCTTCGTGGTCTGGGCGTTCGAGCGCCGCCGCAACCCCGAGCAGTTCGGCGGCAACGCCGTGCGGGGAATCGGCTCCGGGTTCTGGTGGTCCGCCGTGACCATGACCACTGTCGGTTACGGCGACAAGACTCCAGCCACGTTCTGGGGGCGCGCCGTTTCGCTGGTGTGGATGTTCGCCGGCATCATCATGATCTCGACGTTCACGGCGGCAATCACTTCCTCGCTCACGCTCACGCAGCTGCAGTCGCGCGTCCAGGGTCCCGAGGATCTCGCGCGTGCACGCGTCGGCACCCTGTCCGGATCGGCACCGGAGGCCTCCCTCGACTCTCGCGGGGTTGCGCATCGGTCCATCGAGACGCTCGAAACGGGCATGGAAGCGGTGTCTCGCGGTGAGATCGATGCCGTCGTCTACGACGCGCCAATCTTGAGGTACCTCGTCAAGACCCACTTCCAGGGTGAGATCGAGGTCCTGCCCCGGACCTTCGAGAGGCACGACTACGCGATCGTTCTGCCATCCGGCAGCCGCTTGCGCGAGCCCGTGAATCGGTCGTTGCTGCGGGTCGTTCGGCAGCCCGCGTGGCGGGATCTCCTCGCGCGCTTCATGGGTGAGTAGTCGCCCCGGCGGCACGGGGGTCGGCCGATCGACCCTGACGAGTTGGGTTTTCGGACCTCTCTGGCGAGATCGCCTGAGGAAGACGTGCATGAGCAGGAGACTCCCGCAATCCCGACACGTGCTCGCCGTGGTGTGGAGCATACTTCTTCTTTTCGGCGTCGTTCGCGCCGCACAGCAGGTTTGGCTGACGGACGACGTGTTCATCACTCTGCGCTACAGCGATCATGTCGTCGACGGTCATGGCCCTGTGTACAACGCGGGCGAACGCGTCGAAGGCTACACGCACTTTCTGTGGTTCGCACTGCTTACGATGGGCCGTGCGCTCGGGGTCGACGCGCACCATCTGGGCTTCTACCTCGGCTTGCCGGCGGACCTGGGTTGCCTGCTGCTTCTGGTGCGCATTTCACGTCGGCTCTTCGGTGACCGCGGCGGCATCTGGGGAGGGCCGCTGGCGGCCGTCGCGTGGGCGCTGCACGTGGATGCGCAGCTGTACGCCAGCGGCGGCTTGGAGACGGCGGCGTTCACGCTGAGCCTTCTGTGGGGCTTCGATGCGTTGGGTCGGTCCGGCGGCCCGCCGCAGGCCGCGCGTGCTGGGGCGGCATTCGCCATCGCGACACTTCTTCGTCCTGAAGGCATGCTGTTCGCGGCCCTGGCCGGCGCTTACGTGTTCTGGCGCGGAGAGAACCGTGCGCGCGACGCCTTCTCGTTCGGCGCCTCGTGGCTGCTTCTCTACGCGCCGTTCCTGGTTTTTCGCGTTCTGTACTATGGTGACCTCCTCCCCAACACGTACTACGCCAAAAGCGGATCGCTGGCGTACTGGAGTCAGGGTGGCTGGTACCTTCTTTCGTACTTCCAGGTGTACTTCGTTCTCATCGCCGGCATCCCATCCATCGCTCTGATCGTGCGAGATCTCCGTCGTCCCGGCGACCCTCACGAATCGACACGATGCAATGTTGTGTCTCACCCGCTCGTGTTTGCATGGTGTGCCGCCGTCGCGGGGACACTCGTGGTCACACGGTTCGGTGGTGACTACATGTTTGCGCGTTTCTTCATCCCACTCACACCGTTCCTGTTGATTCTGATCGAGTATCTGGTGCAGCGGTTGAAACAACCCTGGCGGCGACTGGCGACCATCGGTGTCCTGCTTGCGATCCTGGTTGCACCGGCCCTCAAGAACATCCACTTCTCCGAGCGCCGACACTGGCACGACATCGCCGACGAGCCCCAGGTACATTCGACCGAGCGTTTCGAGAGGATCCGGCGACGCGCCGATGCGCTACGCGCCTGCCTCGCAGGCACGGACGCCAAGGTGTTCCTGTTGGGCGGACAGGCCACGCTCGCGTACTACGCAGAATTCCCGACCGCCATCGAGGCGTATGGCTTGACCGACAAATACATCGCACATCTCCCGGTGGAATCCCGCAGCCGCCCTGGCCACGAGAAGTTTCCGGATGCCGCGTACGTCTGCAATCAGCGCAAGGTGAACTTCTACCTGCACTACGGCAAGGTGAGGGCCGGCGGAGCCTATTCGCAGATTCAGATTCCCGAACCCGACGGCATGATCTTCGGCCAGATCCTGGTTTACGACCGGGAGCTGATGGATCACCTGAAGACGAGCTGCCCCGGGGTGCGCTTCTTCAATTTCCCGATGTGGCTCGAGAGAATCTACATTCCTCGGATTCCGCAGAAAACGCCAGCGGATCTTCTCACCGAGTACAGGCGCTTCCAGGACTTCTACTTCAACCACAACCCCGATCCCGAGGGCCTCCTGCCAAGGCTGCGAAGCGCTCTCGAGGCGCGCGGCGTGACGAGCTTCGACATCTGACGTGCGGTGTCGAAAAGCTCCGTCACAAGCAGCTGCGGCGCGGACGACCGGTCCCCGTTCCCTCCTTCAGCCCGGGCTCGAGGCCGCGGACGATCGCTCCCTCCTTGCTCGGCCTGGGCTCGAGGTCGCGGCGTGGGGTCGACGCGGCATCCCGGTCTCGGTGCCCCGAACCCCGCCGAATGGGCGGGTGGTCGGATCCCCGGGGCAGATGCAGAGCTGGCGCCGCGGCAACACTCGACCCCGCGACCTGCGGACCAAGAGTCCAGGGCGCCGGGTGCCACCTCGTGCTTCCAAGCCCGTCAGGCATCGACCTCGACCTGGCCCAGTGTTCCGCGAATGACGGATTCTGCTTGCTTGGGATTCTTGCGTGTGCCCCCCCGTGGTTCCGTTATCATGGATGACACGACGCGAACCGTCGGAACCCTGACCCCGAAACCGGAACCATGCATGTGCGGAGTGCACCATGCTCGTGGGTTCTCGTGTCTCGGCACGCGCCGCAGCGCTCGTGTCGCTGCTGCTCGTCGCTCCGGCACCACGCGCGGCCGAGTTCACACAGGTTTCGTTCCCCTCTGGATGGGACGGCGATCCTCGAGGAGGCTGGGACTATGCTCCGGTCTGGTCGCCGCGCAGCGATCTGATCGCGTACCAGGACGAGTACATCGGCGGTCCGCCGTGGTGGGAGCTCATCGTGAACTTCGGGCTCGCTCTCCCGGAAGGCCCGCGTGGCATCGTGTGGGCGGACAGCTGGTACAACGTGCATCCGTCGTTCTCTCCCGGCGGGGATCGCATCGCCTTCGAGGGCCAGGGGTACCTGCGCAGGTCGATCAAGGTGGTTTCCGTCCTCAGGGGAGAGGTGGCGGAGCTCGCGGGGGGCCTTCTGCCCGAGTGGTCCCCCGACGGGATCTGGATCGCCTACACGGCACGGCCCCAGAGAGACACCTTCGACATCTGGCTCGTTCCCGCGAACGGCGGCCCCGAGGTGCGGGTGACCCAGGACTCCTACGTCGAGCAACGGATTCGGTGGTCCCCGGACGGGAGCCGCATCGCCTACGACGCAACCATCGACGGCGACGCCGACGTGTTCGTGGTCGCGCGGACCGGCGGTGAGCCGACTCGGCTGACCACGAGCCCCGCCCACGACTCCCAGCCCGAGTGGTCCCCCGACGGCAAGACCGTCGCCTTCGTTTCGGAGCGCAGCGGCAACCGCGACATCTGGCTGGTTCCGGCGGCAGGAGGCACGCCGGAGCAGGTGACCACGCATCCCTCGGACGACGTCGATCCGGACTGGTCGCCGGATGGCAGCGCCATCGTCTTCGCCTCCGAGCGGGCGCCGTCGAAGCGAGCCGGCCTCGCCAATTGGGACATCTTCGTGTACTCGCTCCAGGGCGAGCTCGAGACACAGCTCACGACCAACTTCGCGGCCGACACCCAGCCTACCTGGTCCCCGGATGGGAGCTGGATCGCGTTCACGTCCTCGCGGACCGGGACGTGGGCGATCTGGGTCGCATCGGACCTCCCGGACTTCAGCACCCCCGTGGACGAGGGGTCGTGGACCGCCGTGAAGAGCCTGTTCCGTTGAAGATCGGGGCACCGTCGGCTTCCGTGCGCAATCGGGTCTTCGACCTCCTGGCAGGTCCTCCGCATTCTCGAGCGCCGTTCGATGCATCATTCCGGGCGGACCGGGTTGCGACCTCGCAAATCCACCCCGATGCCGTGCGTTCGATGTAATAAGATGTGGGGACCCGGCCGGGCACCGAGACGGCCACCTGGACGAACCCGCTTGCCCAGACGTCGACCACGGCACCGGGATGGAACCAGCCGGGCAGCGGATCTGCACGAGCACCGTGCCGAGAGCGCCAGACACCGGGACTGATCGGGAGGATGGCCATGGACTTCGACGTGATCGTGATCGGCAGCGGCCAGGCGGGCGTCCCTCTGGCCGCGCGGTTGGCCGAGGCGGGGAAGAGCGTGCTGCTCGCCGAGCGGAAGCTCCTGGGCGGGACGTGCGTCAACACCGGCTGCACGCCGACGAAGACGATGGTGGCGAGCGCGCAGGCGGCGCACGTGGCGCGCAATGCGGCGCGGCTCGGCGTGCAGGCGGGGGACGTCCGCGTGGACCTCGGAGCCGTCGTGGCTCGCAAGTACAAGATCGTCGAGCAGTGGCGGAGCGGTGTCGCGAGGCACATCGAGAGGGCTGGCGAGCGGCTGCGGCTCGTCGAGGGGCACGCGCGCTTCGTCGGCCCGCGGGAGGTCGAGATCGGCGACGAACGCCATCGCGCCGAGACCGTGATCATCAACACCGGGGGGCGTGCGGTCGTTCCGTCGATTCCCGGATTGGACGGCGTGCCCATCCTCGACAACGCCAGGATCATGGAGCTGCGCGAGCTTCCCGAACACCTGGTCGTACTGGGCGGCGGCTACATCGCCTGCGAGTTCGGACAGATGTTCCGCCGCTTCGGCTCCGAGGTCACCATCGTGCATCGCGGCAAGCACCTGTTCAGCCGCGAGGACGCCGACGTCGCCGAGTCGGTGCAGGAAGCCTTCCGGAGCGAGCGCATCAGGCTGCACCTGAGCAAGCGGCCCGAGACCGTGTCCGGCGACGGCAAGCAGATCGCCGTCCGGCTCGAGGACGGCACCGAGCTGCGCGGCTCGCATCTTCTCGTGGCCGTCGGGCGCCGGCCGAACACCGACGACCTCGGCTGCGAAGCCGGCGGCATCCGGCTCGACGAGCGCGGCGCGGTCCAGGTGGACGACCACTACAAGACCAGCGCCGAGGGTGTGTACGCGGTGGGCGACGTGAACGGCGGGCCGCAGTTCACGCACACCGCGTGGGACGATCACCGGCTGCTCTACGACATCCTGATGGGGCGGGGCGATCGCGGCCGCCGCGGCCGCCTGGTCCCGTACACCGTGTTCATCGATCCGCAGCTGGCGCGTGTCGGGCTCTCGCAGGAGGAAGCCGACGCCCAAGGCATCGAGTACGAGATGGCGACGATGCCGTTCGGCCACATCGCGCGGGCCATCGAGGTCGACGAGACCGCCGGCATCATGAAGGTGCTTCTCGATCCGAGGACCGAGCGCATCCTCGGGGCGGCGCTCGTGGGTAAGGAGGCCGGCGAGCTGATCCACATCTTCGTCGGCCTGATGCAGGCGAACGCGACGGCGCGCGCCCTCGTGGACGTGCAAACCGTGCACCCGACGCTCGCGGAGGGCGTGCAGTCGCTGGTGATGCGGCTCGACCGATACAAGCTCTCGTGAACTGCCCCGTCCGTTCGGAGAGCTCGAACGACGGTGTCCACCAGGTGCGGTGGCGAGGACCCACTGGGTCATGCCCGCCTGGCGATCGGACCGGAGGTACACCTTCCTTGAAGCTCGCGCCCGCGCTCCGAGCAGGCCGCGTTCTGCTCCTGGTGCTGGCAAGCACCGGTGTCGCGTTGCTCCTCTCCGAGGGTCTGGCACGCGTCTTCGCTCCCGGATGGCAGCCGCGGCGCGCCGAGCGATCGCTGTTCTGGATGTACCACCCCCGTCTCGGCTGGATGCACCGGCCCGACACGAGCGGCCGCTTCGTCGGGCCCTCATGGGACGTGGACGTGCAGATCAATTCGCACGGCCTGCGCGACGTCGAGCACACCTACGAACGCCTGCCGGGAAAGAAGCGTGCCCTCATGCTGGGCGATTCCATCGGCTGGGGCTTCGGTGTCGAGCAGGAGCACATGGTCTCGAGCGTTCTCGGCCGCCTCTGCCCCTCCTGGGAGGTGGTCAACGCATCCGTCAGCGGCTACAGCACGGACCAGGAGTACCTCTGGTATCAGCTCGAGGGACGGAAGTACTCGCCCGATCTCGTCCTGCTCCTGCTGCACGCCAACGATGTCCCGGGGAACTCCGTCCCGCGGCTCTATGGCTATGGGAAGCCCCGCTTCCTGATCGTGGGCGGCGAGCTCCAGCTGACCAACGTGCCGGTGCCGGAGCGGACGTTCCGGGAGCGCTTGTACCGCTGGTTCATCGGGCGCAGCTACCTCGCCAACGGTGTGGTGGCATCGTGGCAGGGCGCCCCCGGGTGGTTCGAGCCCGCCGGGGCCCGGCAATGGATGCACGAGCCGCTGCGCACGGAGGTGACATGGAGACTGCTGTCGAGGTTCGCCGCGGACCTCCGAGAAGCCGGCGTGGATTTCTGCTGGGTTCTGCTGCCCATGCAGAAGGAGCAGGCGGCGGCTTTCCACGCCGTGGCTCGCCGTGTCGGGGTGCCGGTCGTCGATCTCAACCCCCGCTTCGCGAAGGCGGCGCGGAGTGGTCGGATGTTGTTTCTGAGCAGGGACGAGCACTGGAGCGCCGAGGGTCACCGGGCCGCGGCCGCGGAGATCGTCCGGGTGCTTCCCGGCTGCTCCCCGTGAGTGTTCGCGTCGAGCCTCGGGGAGTTTGGATGTCACGGATCGACTTCCGTCGTCGCCCGTGCCGGCGTCTGGCTGCTGGCTGCGCGGCCCTCGCCTGCACGCTGCTTCTGTTCTTCCCGCGTGCCGGGTCGGCGGGCTCTTGGGTTCGTGTCGTGCGAGAAGACGACCGCGGCCTCGAGATCGTCCTGCGCGCTCCCGAGCCCGAGGGAACCGCGGAGACGCTGGCCGTTCCCGGCTTCACCGCCGGGGGAGATGCAGGTCTCCCCATCGTGTACGAGCGGGCCGTGCGGATCGGGGTTCCGGGACCGGCGGGTGCCGATCTCGCCGTCCTGGACGTGCAGCGCCGTGAGTTCGGAGAGGTCGCGCCGCGCATCATGCCGGCGCTGCGCCGGCGCGATCCGCTTCACGAGCCGCACCGGGCATCCGCTCCGACGCACGAGTGGGTGGAGATTCCCGCTGCCCCGCTCGCGCGGCCCTACCCGGCCGAGGCGGTCACGCTCTCGGGTCCGTCGCGCATCCGCGGACGCGACGCGGTGACGCTGCACTTCCGCCCGCTGCAGTACCGACCGGACGGCGGCGCCAGCTACGTCTCCGAGGCCCGCGTCCGCATCACCTTCCGCGACCGGGCGCAGCGACGCGCCGGGGGCGGACGCGCCGAGGAGCCGTTCCACGCCGCACTCCTGAACGCCGGCACCTCGTCGCGCTGGGCTCTCGGCGCTCCGTCGCATGCGCCGGGAGCCCGGGCACGATCACGCACGGGATCCCGCCCCGGTGCGTTGCCCGCGCAACGCCTGCGCATCCGGATCCGGGAGCGGGGTGTCTACGCGCTTCCCTTCGACCGCCTCCTGGCCGCGGGCGTTCCGGTGGACGATCCCGGCTTCGACCCGCGCACGCTGCGCCTCGTCTTCGACTCCTGGCGCCCGCAGCCGCTCTTCGCCGACTCGACGCCGGCGAGCTGGCAGCTCGACTACGAGATGCAGGAAGCCGCGATCTGGGTGCAGGGCGAGGAGGACGGTAGCTTTGACATCGCCGATCGCGTCGTCTTCTACGCGCTGGGGCCGCGCGAGTACGTCGATCTCACGGGTTTCGGTGTGGAGGATTCACTGGCGCACGCCCAGCACCCCTACGACCGCTTCAACTACGGCTGGCTGGTCTGGGGCGAAGCGCCGGGCCTGCGCATGCAGACTCTGCTCGCGTCGGCGCCGGAGCCGCTCGTGGATCCGCTGGTGGATCGCGTCTGGCACCGCGAGCACTTCGAAGAGGACCGGTACTTCGGCACGGTGGACGACCTGTGGTACTGGTCGAGTGTCCGGCCCACACGTCCGGCGTCCGTGACCTTCGACCTGGACCTCGCCGGCGCGCCGAGCGCGAGCGGCGAGGTGCGGGTCGGCATCGGCACCACGTCGTTCTCCCGATTGCACGCTCTGCACGTCCACGTGAACGGGGTGCTCGTCGGCGACATCGAGTGGGGGCCGGTGACGAACCGGCCCCCGAACCAGTACTTCAGCTTCCCGGCCGCGCTGGCTGCGAACAACCAGCTCGAGCTGAGCACGAACACCGCCCTCGACCCCGATGGCACGACGCTCTTCCTGAAGTTCGACGTCAGCTGGGAGCGCCCGCTGGCCGCCACGTCCGGACGTCTGGTCTGGAGCGCGCGTCCCCAGGGAGCGCGGCAGGTGTACCAGCTCGATGGATTCGGCGCCCAGGAGCCCCTCGTGCTCGACGTCACCGACCCCCTGCGTCCGGTCCGCCTCACCGACCCAACGCCGGTCGGCACCGCAGGCGCCTCCCGGTGGCGGGTGCGACACGGGCGCGGAGCCGGGCAGCGCGCGCACTACACGGCCGTGTCCGTGCCGCGACTGCCGGGTGCGTCGGACCTGGAGCTTCGGATCACGTCGGCGCTCCGGCAGCGCGCCACGAGCCCCGACATGCTGATCGTCGTGCACGAGAGCCTCCTGCAGGCGGCCGAGCGTCTCGCCGAGCACCGGCGGGCACACTTCCCGGAGGCGGGAAGCCCCGACGTGCTCGTCGTCTCCACGACCGACATCTACGAGAACTTCTCCGGCGGCCGCATGGATCCGCTGGCGATCCGCAACTACGTCAAGCTCCTGTACGAGCTGGAAGCCGAGCCGCGCCTGCGCTACCTCCTGCTCTTCGGCGAAGCGACGCACGATCCGCGGCGGCTGCGCCCCGAATCGACACCGACGCTCGTGCCGACGGTGCACGCGTGGTACGCGGACGACCGGGTGCGGCGCGAGAACGCCGTCGACGACTGGTTCGCCGAGATGGAAGCTCCGCCGTTCGACACGCTTCCCTGGAGGCTGTTTCCAGCCCCCGACCTGGCAGTCGGCCGGCTGACGCCGCGCACCCCCTCCGAGGCGGAGCGTGTCGTCGACAAGCTCATCGCCTTCGACACGTCCACCGACTTCGGCGCCTGGCGCACGCGGGCGCTCATGCTCTCCGACGACGAGTGCTCACCGCGGGGCTGCTTCGATCGGTTCTTCATCCTGAACACCGAGACGCTGGTCGATCTCGTCCCCACCGAAAACGACGTCGTGAAGATCTATCTCACCGAGTACCCGAGAATCCTGGGGCAGAAGCCGCAGGCCCGGCAGGCGCTCATCGAGGCCTGGAGCGAGGGCGCCGCTCTCATCAACTACGTGGGGCACGGAGCCCCACGCCAGCTCGCCGACGAGGTCCTCTTCCTCGCCACCGACGTCCCGGCGCTCGCGAACGGGGGGCGCCTGCCGCTGTTCATGGCGCTGAGCTGCACGGTGGCCGAGTTCGACGGGCCCGAGTTCCAGAGCATGGCCGAGGACATGGTGGCGAGCAGCGCCGGGGGGGCCATCGCGGCCATCGGGGCGACGATCCCGACGTTCGCGACACCCAACCAGAGGCTCAACGAGCAGTACTTCATCGCCTTGTTCTCCGCCGGGGTCACGTCGGCGGTACCGCTCGGGATCGTGCACCAGATGGGCAAGAACAACTCGCCCGAGTCCAACGGCGTCAACAACGAGGCCTACGTGCTCCTCGGAGATCCGGCCACGACGCTCCTGGCCCCGCAGGCGCTCGTCGGTTTCACCTCCGGCGCGGACACGCTGCTCAGCGGACGCCAGGCGCGGATCGAGGGGATCGTGCATCTCCCGGGTGACTCGCTGGCCCTGGGAAGCTTCGACGGCCAGGCCGATGTCGAGGTCTTCGCGAGCGCCGACGAGAGCGGCTACACCTCGCCCGACGATCCACGCCTGCACATCGACTACGACCTTCTCGGGGCGCCGATCTTTCGCGGCCGGGTTCCGGTGGTGGGCGGGCGCTTCGAGGTGCGGTTCACGGTGCCGGTGCTGGCGGGCGTCGCCGAGGCGGCCTCCGGCGGCGCCGTGGTCACCGGCCCCCGCGCCTCCCGGCAGGCGAGCAGCCTGCGGCGCCCCCGGCAGACGATCCGGCTGGGATCCAAGTGTCGTCTGAGCGCCTACGCTTCCGACTCGGAGATCGACGCGAAGGGCGGGCGCAGCGACGTCGCCTTCGTGCGCTCCGGGAGCCGGGACGCGTCCACCTCGCCGCCGCGGATCGTGCTGCACTTCCCGAGCAACGCCTCGTGCGTTCAACCGGGAACACCGCTGCTCGCCGAGATCCGCGACGAGAACGGCATCAACATCCAGGCCACGACGCCGCGCACCTCGATCCTGCTCGCCTTCGACGGCCGGGACGAGCCCCTCGACGTCACCGCGCGGCTGCGTTCGGAGATGGGCAGCGACACGCTGGGCACACTCTCCGTGCCGCTTCCGGAAGACCTGGAGCCCGGCCCGCACCGGGTCACGCTCACGGCCTCGGACAACCTTCTGAACACCAGCAGCGCCAGGCTCGACTTCGAGGTCGCGTCGAGCCGTCGCGGCCTCGCCAACGTCCTGGCGTTCCCGAACCCGTTCCGCGACCGCACCTGGTTCGTCTTCGATCTCGGCGAGCCGGCCGCTGTCGATCTGCGGGTCTTCACGTCCTCGGGGCGGGAGGTCTGGAGGCATCGACAGCGCTACACGTCACCCGGCCAGATCCACATTCGCTGGGGCGGTGTCGACTCCGCCGGCGACGGCCTGGCGAACGGCACCTACATCTACCACCTCGTCGCCCGGCCCGACCGTGCGGGCGGATCGGTTCTCCGCCACACCGGCAAGATCGTCGTCATGCGCGAGTGAGCCGCGAAGGGCCCGGCATGCGCGCGAGCGTCTCGCCCGCGGATGGGCGCCGTGCTGCATCGACGCCGGCTCGTCGGGCCGAACCGGCCCCGTTCACTCCAGGACATGGATGTTCTTCTTGCGGCACATGTCCTTGAGGATTCTCGGCCACACCGTGACGCTGCACTCGCCCAGGTGCGCCTTTCGCAGCAGCAGCATGTAGGTGCGGGATTGACCGATCCCACCCCCGATGCTCAGTGGGATCTCGTCGTTCAGGATCGCCTGGTGGTAGGGCATTTCGAGGAAATCGAGCTGGCCGGTGAGTTCCAGCTGCTTCTTGAGCGTCTCGGCGTTGACACGGATTCCCATGGACGTCAGTTCGTGGCGACGCTTCGTCACCGGGTTCCACACCAGGATGTCACCGTTCAGACCATGCATGGGTCTGCCGTCGGCAGAGCGTGTCTCCGTGACCCAGTCGTCGTAGTCGGCCGCCCTCATTTCATGCGGATAGCCGTCCTCGAGCGTCCAACCGATCCCGTAGATGAAGAGGGCAGGGTGTTTCTTCAAGATCTCCGTCTCGCGCGCCTTGCGCGGCAGGTCGGGGTACTCGTCGAGGATGTCTTCTGCATGCAGGAACGTCAGCTCTTCGGGCAGGCTGGGATACCTGTCCGCCTCGAGCTGGGGGAAGAGGCCCTGGACATGCGTCTCCGCACCCTTGAGAACCCGCCAGATCTTCTGGACCACGGTCGTCAGGAACTGCAGGTTGCGTTGCTCCTCCGTGATCACCATCTCCCAATCCCACTGGTCCACATACGCGCTGTGATCATGGTCGAGGAAGTAGTCCTTGCGCACGGCGCGCATGTCGGTGTACAGGCCCTCCCCCACCTGCATCCCGAACTGCTGCAGCGCGATGCGCTTCCACTTGGTTGCGGCCTGCACGACCTAGGCGTCGATCGGGTGTTTGTCATAGTCGTTCGAAATGTGGAACTGGATCGGGGTCCGCGAGCCGTCACGGTCGAGGTAGTCGTTCACGCCGCTCTCGGCGTCCACGATCAGAGGCACCTCGACCCGCATGAGATTGAGTTCCTTGCACAGGTTCTCTTCGATGTAGTTCTTCGCGGCGGTGATGGCCTTCTGCGTTTCCCTCGGGGTCAGCAAAGAGCGGTAGTCGTCTGGCAGGATCGTCTCCAGCTCGTCGTAATCGCCGATGCCAGGTCCGGCCAGGTCTGCCTTCTTGTCTGCCATCGTGTTCTCCTCGTGGATCAGTGTCTCGGGAATCGCGTCCTCGGATGAGAAGCAACCCGGAGCGGCCGCCGGCGTCCAGTTCCGGATTCCGGGCCGACTGGCGGGAGGGCCTGATGTCCGGGAGCGGAGGTGTCTCGTTCGTCGTCGGCTCGACAGGAGGCGTCGTGACGTCCGGCCTGGCGAGGGGTCGCGTGACGGCTCGGGCCGGCGGCGCCGGCGCGGTGATCTCGACCGCCGGGCGCACCGGGGACTCAGGCGGAGGCCGGTCGCGTCGCGGCGGCCACGAGCTTGCGTCTTCGAGCGATCCGAGCGCTCAGGGCTTCGCGGGCGCGGCGGAGGAGCCACCAGAGGCGCACGAACATGTAGTACAGCGGTGCCAGGGTGAAGATGAGGAGGACGGTGCTCGAAACGAGGCCGCCGATGGAGGTCAGCGCCAGGTTTTCCCAGATGTCCTTGCCCTCGGTCTGGCCGTCGCCGAAGACGCGGCTCAGGACGTCGGGCATGGGGATCAGCAGCGGCGCCAGGCCGACGATGGTGGTGCCGCTGGTGAGCAGGATGGAGCGCAGGCGGATGCGGGTGGCGCGCGCCACGGCGCGGCGGAGCAGCGCCGGGCGTTCCTTGCCATCGAGAACGTAGAGGTCGCTGCCGCCCAGCAGCTTGCGGAATCCGGGGAAGAGCGCGGCTCGCGCCTCGGGGTCGCCGCCCAGCTTCGCCTTCAGGATGAGACTCGACTCGTGACGGAAGCGGCTCGCGAGCAGGATGGCGTTGTTCACGACGATCCCGAACAGGAGAATGAGGCCGATGCGCGCCGAGGAGTCGAAGGTGTCACCGGTGATCCAGAAGGCCACGAACACGCCGACCAGCGCCATCGGAAGCGCGAAGAGAACGAGGACCGGCAGCGTGGTGCTCTCGAACAACGCGGCCAGAAGGACGTAGATGAAAGCGATGGCAAGAGCCACTGCCCACTTCAGCTCCTTGTCCTCCTCCGGCGTGATGAACTCCCGGCGCGCCTCCTCGGCGCTGAAGCCGTACGGGAGGTCGAGCGAGTCGAGGACCTTCTTGATGTACGCTTGCCGCATCTTGTCGGTGCCGACGTACTCCCAGTTCACGTAGAGGGTGTAGCGCTGGTTCTCGCGCATGACCGATGCGGGGATGGGCTGCGATTCGAGGTTCACCAGCTCTCCCAGGCGGACCCGCTCGCCGGTGGGGGTGGTGATCGACTTCCCGGCGACGTCGGAGTACTGGATCGTGTCGGAGTCGTCGAAGGCGAGCTGCACCTGCTCCTGCTCGCCGTCGATGAGCATCGTCCACGGCGTGTCGACCCCGAGCAACCGGCGCACGTGCCCGAGGATGTCGACCACGGTCATGCCGTACTCGGCCAGGCGATCGCGCCGGAGCGTGATCACGGTTTCGTCCTGCGTCGAGCGGTCGCCCCACCGCAGGCCGCTGGTGATGCGCGCGTTGCGCACGCGGCGCTGCCTCTGGATGCGCTTCAGCGTCGTCTCCGCGAGGGCGTTCAGCTGCCTGGAGTTGTAGCCGGTGATCTTGACGAGCGAGTTGAGCGCCGAGCCGGCGAAGGGCCCCTTGAAGTAGGGCTGGTCGGCGAACCCCCGAATGAAGATCGAGATGCCGCCCGTGCGGTCGGCGAGTTCGACCCAGGCCTCGCGGTAGTACGACGGGACCTCGGTCTCGAGCAGCTTCTTCTCGAACTCCACGCGGATGAAGCCGCGGTAGTCGAACGTCGTGGACCGCATGCGCACGCCTTCTTCGACCGGGGAGATCGTGTCTTCGAAGAGCTCGAGCGTTTCGCTCGCGAGCCGGATGTCGGTGCCCGCCGGCATCTCGAGGTAGAGGAAGAGCTCCTCGGGATCGGGGAAGCGCCAGAAGCCGCCCGTCAGCACATGGTTCTGGTAGACGAAGCCCCCCCACACGAAGAGCCCGAGCACGGCCGGCACGAACAGCCACCACAGGCGCTGGTTCCAGTCGAAGACGCGCTCCAGGAAGCCCAGGCGCCGCTCGAGGTCGTGCTGGTCCTCGACGAACGCGTGCAGCGCCTGCGGGTCGTCGACCTCGTTGGGGCCGTCGGGCGAGCGGCGCGCGAGCGGCGTCGCCCAGGCCCCGTTCAGGACCACCGGAATCCAGCAGAAGGCGACGAACAGGGACGCCGTCATCGCAATGGCCACGGCCACGGCCAGCGGCACGTAGTAGAGCGACAGCCGCCCGGAGAGGAAGATGAACGACGCGAAGGCCACCATCGTCGTGAGCGTCGTCGCGAAGATGGGGAATTGCACCTCGCGCGTTCCCTCGATGATGGTCTGCAGGACGATCTTGAGCTTGGACGCCCACGACAGCGCCGCCTTCTCGGCGCGAGCGAGAGATTCGAGCCGCCGGTGGATCGCGTCCAGCACCAGGATGCTGTTGTCGAGCAGCATCCCGAAGCACACGGTGAGCCCGCTGATCGTGATGAAGTTCACCGAGATCCGCAGGAAGTAGAAGAGGCTCAACGAGATGACGATGGCGAACAGGATGGATCCGGTGACGATGGCGGTCAAGCGTATTTGTCGCAGCGACACCGCGAGCAGCAGGAACAGGATGATCAGGATGGCGAAGGAACGCGCAACCAGCTCGTAGAGCTTCTCCTCGAGATCCTTGCCCTGGTCCTCATCGATGTGGAACGACGCTTCGAACGGCAGGGTCTCCCGCAGCGGCGGCAGGGCGTTGCGCAGGTTGCGGCTCACGCCGACGGAGTTGGCGTTGCTGCGCTTGTCGACCACCACCTGCACCACGTTGCGGCCATTGGCGCGCACGAAGTAGGAGGGATCCTCGAAGTCCTGGCGCACCTCGGCCAGCATTCCGAGGCGGTAGCTGCGGCCGCCGCGCTGCGCCACGACCGTCGACTCGAGCTGGCCGACATCGATGGGATCGCGCAGCGCAACCGTTTTCTCGAGGCCGTGCTCGCGAATCCTGCCGGCGCCGGCCAGCTCGTCGAGCTGATCGATGGCGGCGAACACCTGGT
>JBHHXQ010000007.1:0-22893 GCA_046757105.1 Candidatus Krumholzibacteriia bacterium | reverse complement strand
TTCCGATCTCGTCGATGGCCTCGAGCTGGCGCAGGAGGGCTCGCTCGGTCTCGTCGGCCGAGTCCCGCCGCAGGGCTTCCCAGTCCACGGCGGGAGCATCCGAGAGTAGCAGCGCGATCTCGAGCAGTCGATTCGATCGATCCATGTCCACCGAACCTCCCGGAGGAGAGCTCCTTCGAACACTCGGCTCACCCTCTACAACGAGCGATCCGAGCGATCCGAACTGTGGCACCAGTATGCACGAGAATAAAGCCGGGTCTGCGTTCTCGAAAGCTGGAATCCGCGTCCTCGCCGACGGTGGCGCCCTCGTGGGACGAACGATCCGCACGCTGCGGGAACGGCTTTTCCGCAGTCCCGAGGCCGCCGGCGCGCTTCTCGACCGGCCCCCCCCACGGAGAGTGATTGGGTGGTTCCCCGCACGAGATGGGTCGCGCGGCGTGCGGTCTACCGCCTCAGGCTTTCGTCCGCGGGCGCGGCGGGTCGGCCGGGCGGCGTGCCGTCCGGGTGGCTCTGCGGGTCTGCCAGACCACACGGAAGAAGTGTTTCACGTGGTGGGACTTGTCGATGTGACTCGTCTCGCCGGCGTAGATCGTGCGGATGGGCACCCACTCGAGGCCGAAGCCGCGCCGGACGCAGTCGACGATCATCTCGACCTCGAACTCGAAGCCGTGCTCGGAGCTCTGGAGCATCGCTTCCATGAGGCGCCGGCTGATGAGCCGGTATCCGGACTGGTTGTCGCGCACGGGCCGGCCCAGGGCCCAGGAGAAGCACCAGCGGCCCACGGTGTTGGCGAAGCGGCGGATCGGCGGCATCTGGCTGAAGTCGCGCGCGCCGATGATGAGGTCGGCGGAGGTTTCCGCGTGCCGCTTCAGGAAGCCGGGGATCTCGTCCGGGTCGTGCTGGCCGTCGGCGTCGGCCGTCAGTACGGCATCGTAGCCGGCGTCGATCGCGTGGCGGAAGCCGGCCCGCAACGCCGCTCCCTTGCCCTGGTTGGGCGTCTGGCGCAGAACCTCGGCGCCGGCCCCTTCGGCGTGCGCGGCCGTGTCGTCCTTCGAGCCGTCGTCCACGACGAGGACCGGAAGATACGCGCGGGCGCCGCGCACGACGGCCGCCACGCGCGCGCCCTCGTTGTAGGCCGGAACCAGGGCGAGGATCTTCGCACCTTCTGCGCTCAACGCGTCTCCCGGTCATCCCATCCGAGTGCCGAGTTCATGCACGCCTCGGCTCTTCGTGTCGTCTTCTTGCTCTGGTGCCGGCACGCCTCGGCGTGACCTCCCGAGCGCCTGCAGCGCGAATCCACGCACTGGACCCGCCTCCTGTAGCGAGAGCTGTGCGTGCGTTCGCGTCTCGCATCGAGCCCGGCGGGCCGGAAGGACGCAAACGGACGGCTCATGAGCAAAAAGGACGGTTCATCGACCAAAAAGGACCGTTCATGAGCAAAAAGGACAGCTCGTGGCCGCATCTTCGCGTCCCGATCAGAGCGTCGCGCCCACGTAGGTCGCCAGGCGCAGGAGGTCGGCGAAGATGCCGCCGGCCGTGACGTCCGGTCCGGCGCCGGGCCCCTGGACGACCAGGGGGTTCTCGTGGTAGCGGCGCGTCCGGAAGAGGACGATGTTGTCGGTGAGCTGGATGCGCGCGAACGGGTGTGCGTGCGGGCAGCGTCGCAGCCGCACCGATGATCTGCCGTCCGGAACCACCGTGCCGACGAAGCGCAGCACCTCGTCTCTCGCCCGCGCCTCCTCGAGAAGCGCCAGCATACCGGGATCGAACTCGACCAGCCGGTCCAGGAAGGCGTCCGCCGATTCGGACTCGAGCTCCGCGGGGACCAGGCTCTCGATGTCGAGATCGGCGACCTCGAGGTCGAGCCCCATCTCGCGGGCGAGGATCACCACCTTGCGCGCCACGTCCATGCCCGAGAGGTCGTCGCGCGGGTCGGGCTCGGTGTAGCCCTTGGCGCGCGCCTCGCGGACGATCTCCGAGAACAGCCGCGTACCGTCGAACGAGTTGAACAGGTACGACAGCGTCCCGGAGAGGATGCCTTCGATCTGCAGGACCTCGTCGCCGGTCTGGATGAGGTCGCGCAGCGTCTGGATGATTGGCAGCCCGGCGCCCACCGTCGTCTCGTACAGGTAGTGCATGCTGAGGTCGCGGCTGCCCCTGCGGAGCCTCTTGTAGTAGTCGAGACCGGCGGTGTTCGCCTTCTTGTTCGGCGTGATCACGTGGATGCCGCGCTCCATCCAGTCCGCGTAGCGCATGGCGATCTCCTGGCTCGCCGAGCAGTCGATGAGGACGGCGTGCGGGATCGTGTCGGTCTGGATCCAGTCCACGAAGCGCTCGAAGTCGGCCGGCGCGCCCTCGGTCTCGAGCAGCTGCTCCCAGCGATCGAGGGCGATCCCCTGATGGCTGAGGAGCATCCTGGAGCTCGACGTGATGCCGCGCACGCGCAGGTCGATCATGAACTCCGAGCGCAGCCGCTCCACCTGGCTTGCGATCTGCGCGAGCAGCGTGGAGCCGACGAGCCCCGGGCCGATCACGCCGATCGACAGCGTCTGATTCGAGAGGTAGAAACCCGAGTGCACGGCGCGCAGGGCGCGGGTCGCGTCCTTGCTCTCGATGACGATGGAGATGTTGCGCTCCGAGGATCCCTGCGCGATCGCGCGCACGTTGACGCCCGCCTTGCCGAGGGCGCCGAAGAACTTGCCCGAGATCCCCGGCGTGCCGGCCATGTCGTCGCCCACGATGGCCAGGATGGTGCAGCCGTCGGTGACGTCCAGCGTCTGGATCTGACCGTGCTGGCGCTCGGCCAGGAAGGCGCGCTCGATCGCGTCGCGTGCGGCGTCCGCCTGCGGCGATGGGATGGCGAAGCAGATCGAGTGCTCGGAGCTGCCCTGCGAGATCATCACCACGGAGACGCCAGCCGCGCGCAAGGCGCCGAACAGCCGCTCGGCGATCCCGGGCACGCCGATCATGCCGGTGCCCTCGAGGTTGACCAGAGCCATCCCGTCGATGCTCGCGAAGCCCTTGACCGCGGACTCCACGACCGGCTTCGCACGGGGACCGGCAGCCGGCTGCGCGCCAGCATCCAGGGCCGGCCGTACGCCGGAGCCCGGGCCCGGCTGCGCGCCGGCGTCCACGCCCGGCCGTACGCCGGAGCCCGGGCCCGGCTGCGCGCCGGCGCCCACGACCGGCTCTGCACCGGAGCCCGCGGCCGGCTGTGCACCGGAGAGGGCGTACCAGGCCGGTGGGGTGTCCAGCCGCGAAACACCCGTGGAGGCGACGTGGATGCGCGTGCCGGGCGCTCCGGGGTTGAAGGTGTTGCGGATGTAGATCGGGATCTGCTGCTCGACGGCCGGTGCCATCGTGCTCGGATGGATGACCTTGGCGCCGAAGTAGGCGAGCTCCATCGCCTCGTCGTACGAGAGCGTGTCGAGGACGACCGCATCCGGCACCTGGCGCGGGTCGGCGCTCAACACGCCATCGACGTCGCTCCAGATGTGAATCGCTTCGCCGTGCAGGAGCGCGGCGAAGATCGAAGCCGAGTAGTCGCTGCCGTTGCGTCCGAGCGTCGTCGGGATGCCGTCGGGGTTCGAGGCGATGAAGCCGGTGACGATGACCAGCTCCTCATCGTGGTTCGCGAGCCACTCCAGGAGCTTCGGGCGCGAGGTCTGCCAGTCGACGACCGGCGCCAGCTCTCCCGGCTCGACGACGAGCACCTCGCGCGCATCGAGCCACGTCGCGGATCGCCCGTCCTCCTCGAGGTGGGCCGCCAGGACCTGCGCCGACCACAGCTCACCGTAGCCGCTCACGAGATCGACCGCGTTCTCGGGCCGCGAGCGCATCAGCCAGACCGCTCGCAGGAGGTCACCGATGTCGTCGATGTCGGCCTCGACGCGCGCCGCCAGCTCCTTCGCGCGCGACTCCGAGAGCAGCTTCTCCACCACGCCGAGCTGTCTGCGTCGAAGCTCGTCGAGCGCCTCGGTGTACGAGCTGTCCCGCTCGCTCGCCAGCTCGTTGAGGTGGATGAGCGCATCGGTCACGCCGCTCATCGCCGAGACGACGACGGCCCGCCGCGCGCGCACCGGCTCGTCCGTGCGGCGCGGCTGGTCCGGAGCTTCCGGATGCTCTGCACGTTGCGGGTGTTCCGCGGATTCCGGACGTTCCGCATGAGCCGGTGCCCCCGCGCGGTCCGGCTGCCTCGCGACACCCAGCTGCTCCGCGCCACCCGCCTCGTCCAGGATTGCCGCGACCTTCAGATAGCCGTCGGCGTCCGCGAGGCTGGTTCCTCCGAACTTGTGCACGATCCAGCTCGAAGCCATAATCACATTCCGCCGCCGCAGGAGGGAAGATGCCGCGTCACCCGAAGGTTGCTTCGTCCCTGGCCGACATTGGCGGCTCAGTATACTCCGCCCTGGCCCACCGGATGGCGACCTTCGAAGGCGAAGTCTATCCGCTCCAGGTGGGGGACACGTGGCTCGAGCCCGCCGAAGGCTGCCGCATGCAGGACCTGCGTGTGGACGATCACCCCGGGATGCATCGGTATGCCCCGCCGCAGGGGATCCTCGCACTGATCGACGCCATCGTCGAGCGCGCGCGGGCTCGCATGGGCGTTCCGACCGAGCGCCGCAACGTCCTGGTGACCGCGGGGGCCACCGGAGGCCTGGGCGCGGTGGCGCGCGCCATCGTGGAGCCCGGCGACGAGGTGCTTCTCCTGGCACCCTACTGGCCGCTCATCCGAGGGATCGTGCGTTGCTCCCACGGTACGCCGGTGGACGTGCCGTTCGTCGGTGCAGCCGACTCTGCGGAGTCGGCCGTCGAGCTCGCACGCCGGCACCGGACGCCGCGCACCGTCGCGCTCTACATCAACACGCCGAACAATCCCAGCGGCCGCGTCATCCCGCCCGAGTGGGTGCACGCGCTGGTGGCGTGGGCCGCCAGGGAGGATCTCTGGATCCTCTCGGACGAGGTGTACGAGGACTACGTCTACCAGGGAGAGCACGTCTACTGCCGGGCACTCGCTCCCGAACGCACCCTCTCCGTGCACTCGTTCTCGAAGGCCTTCGGGATGGCGGGCAACCGCTGTGGCTACGTCCTCGGCCCCGTCGAGACCATCCTCGAGATCCGCAAGGTGAGCATGCACTCCATCTACAACACGCCGACGGCCTCCCAGATCGCGGCCCGCCGCGCGCTCGACGGGCACGGCGACGCCTGGATCGAGCGCGTGAAGCCCCTGTATCGGAAGATGGGCGACGACAGCGCGCGCCGGCTCGGTGTGCCGGCGCCCCAGGGGAGCACCTTCCTCTTCTTCGACGTGGCCCGCGCGCTGGACGAGCGCGGCCTCGCGGGCTTTCTGGACAGGTGCGCGGATCGCGGCCTGTTCGTGGCACCTGGCCCCAGCTTCGGTCCTTACCCCACGCACATCCGTGTGTGCTTCACGGCCGCCGCACCGGACATCGTCGAGCGCGGTGTCGGTGTTCTGGCGTCGATCCTGGGCCGGTGATGGGCGCGTCTCGGCCGCGGGCATCTGGCCCCGTCACAACCCGCACGGCTCGGGGCGGGGGACGCAGGCCTTCCCCGAGCTTGCTGCCCCGATCCGATTGCTCGCGCATCGGGACTCGCCGGGCGGACCCGACTTCTGCGGCGTAGCGTGATGCGTGGTGGCGCTGGTACTCGAAGCGGAGTTGGAAGCGCCAGTACGCGTCGAAGTCGCGGCTTGGCCTCGGCCCGCAGCCGCTCGATCTGGTGCCGCTCCCCGTCCACCAGCACCGCCCGTACCACCAGCTCCTCGGTCTGCCGCTTGGCAACCGTGTCGCCCGTCTGGCGCCGGACCGACACAAGCGCCACACCCGCCTCCGCTCCCCAGCCGCTCACTCGACGGTGATGTTCATGCGCGACAGGCCGATCAACGCCAGGAAGTAGATGACACACGCGGTCACGAGCATTGTGCTGAAGTTGGACGCCATGGCGCCGAGCACGGCGCAAACGGAGCCCACCACGCTCGCACAACCATTTGCCGCCCAGGCCCAGGGAACGTGCGCAGGATTGGAAGCAGCCACGGCTCGAATCCCGGTCGGAAACGGCATCCCCATCAGGAACGCGATCGGGGCGATGATGGCGATGGCCACCAAGAGGCGCCCAACGTGCGGCATGCCGATGAGCGCGCGAGTGAGCTGCGGCACACCGAAAGTCAGCAAGAGGATTGCGATTGGCAGCAGCCAGAGTACGGGGCGAATCAGAACGGCCGTCGTGCCTTTGCGGTTGCTGCTCACGGCGCTTCCGAGACCCGAGAAGAGAAGAATCGCGAAGAGCACCGTCGTCACCGAGTAGGTCGGATGGCCGAGAAACAGCGCAAAGCGCTGCATGAGCACTACTTCGACAACAATGAACGCCAACCCGAGGCCCAGAAAATACCCGAGCCACTGCATGCGCCTTTCGCGCGGGACCGCTCTGCGGATCAACGGGATGACGAGCAGGATGCATGACAGAATGACGGCCAACCCCAAGGCGGTGAGCAAGGCGATCTGCCCGACCGGAAGCGCAAGAGGTTCCAGGAAGTTCTTTCCAGAGAACTTCCTGAGACCTTCGAGGTTCAGACTCTGCCAACGTCCCATCTGGAAAAAGAACGGGTTGTCGTCGCCAACGGGCTCGAGAAGCACTGGCCACTTCGCCAGGACCCGTTGGGGATCTGGATGAGACAAGAGAATGTCGTAGACAGTGCGTTCCTGGGGCTCCATCGGATCGTGCACAAGTGTGGCTCCGATATGCGTCGCATAGTCTCGCATCCGTCTCACTTCCCCCGCCGCGAACGGGTCGCGTTTCATCATGAAGTTCGTGTGGATGCCTTTCTCCAAGACCAGGACGTGTCTTGACGGATTCCTGACGCCCATCGATTCGAGGGCGGCGCGCCCGAGCGCCGCGAGTCGTGGGGCCTCGTAGTGCCAACGCGTGATCGACAAGACCCCGTCCCGATCGAGATGTTCGAGATATGCTCGGAAGGCTTCGGTCGTGTAGAGATAGTTCTCCGTCAGGCTGTATGCGCCGGAAGCGCTCGCTGCCCAGGTATCGATGAGAGAGATCTGGATGATGTCGGCCCGGACAGCACTGCGGTCGATGAAGCTGCGTCCCTCATCACGGACCAGATGCACTCTCGGATCGGCGAACACGTCTCCGACACGGTCTTTGAAACGTCTCGTCACGATATCGATGATCGTCGGGTTGATTTCCACCGCCGTCACGGACACCGCACCCAGTGCCAGGGCATCCTGAACGTCCTGGCCACCGCCCGAGCCGATGATCACGGCGGCTGTGTCATCCTTGAGAAGGTAGGCGGCCGCGTTGATCTGCGCCTCTTCGGGCTTGAGGTTGGTGTGAGGCGGTGCCAGCGGAGTCATCGCGGCGCAGTCGATGAAGATTCGGGGGGCGGTGTCTGGCACCTCGACGACATCGATGCGCGACAAGGCATTCCAGGCGGTGAAGATCACCGTGCCCCGCGGATCGTTTTCGTATACCGGAAGCACCTTGGTATCATCCACGCGGACGTCGGGGATCCGCTCCGGAGCGAGCAGAGGTGCCAGGCTCAGCGCCGTCAGGCCGGCCAATGCGAGCACTGTCCGGCGTTCAGGCCCGAGACACGCCGCCGACGCAAAGGCCAGTGCACCTGCCAGGAAAACCGCCCCGGGCGCGCCCACCAGGGGTAACGCGACGAACACGAGCAAGCTGCCGAGCGCCGCGCCGACCAGATCGAACGCATAGAGTCCCCCGGCATGACGCGGAAACCGTCTCAGAAGCAGCGCCACCGTCGCGCCCGCGAACAAGAAGGGCATCAGCAGCAACAAGTCGTAGAGAAGGAAATACCAGACCTGCACGGGTTCCCTGAGAATCTTGAACGGTGAAAACGGTATCACCCGCGTTGCGAGATAGGATGCGATCGTCGAGATTCCGAAAAGAGCCGGGGCCCAAACTTGTAGTTTCCTGTCGCGATCGCCGGGCGAGACGAGCGCCAGCCCGACACCGCTGGCACCGAAGCCGAACAGCGCGATCGAGACCACAAGGAAGGCGAAGTGGTACCAGATCGCAGCTGACAGGATGCGCGTATAGGTGATCTGCAGCAGAAGCGTCGCAGAGGAGGCGAGGAAGATACCGGCGTAGGCGCTGCGAGGTGGTTTGTGCATCTGCCTCCCCACGAGTCCCCGGAACCTGGCGCGCCGCGTCTCAGCCACAATCCAGCAACATGATGAAGCTCTCGCGGGTGTCCACGCAAGGGTCTCGTTTCTGCGGTTTCTACCTCAGCTTCGAAGCTCGGGCAAGCCGCGATTCCAAAAGGGGCCGGTCGTTCCACAGGGTCATAGCCTTCCCCGGTGTTCTCGAGACACGCCTGTCAACGGCGTTCACACCGACCGTCAACGGTGAAGACACCCCCATCGCTCGGGACCCAATCCAGGGCCCAGGTCGCGGGAGGCCGTCGGCCCGGCGCGGTGCGACATGCTCGTGGAGGACGGCGCTTTGGCGCCCGGGGTCCCTCTCCAGTGTGCGTGTCGCCTTTCCGGGAACACGTCTTGCCCGTCTGGACACTTGACAGTTGCCGAGTTCATGGGGGTCGGTGTCGTACGGTGGTGTCGCTCCATCAGACGAACCCATGGCCGCGGGGCATGTTCGCCCGTCTGGCCAGCACAGGGGGTTGCACAAGCGATGAGGTCGTACCGGTCAACCATCGTGATTCTCGCGCTGCTTCTCGCGACCGCTGCGAGTTGTGAGCTGCGTGAAACCGCCACGAGCCAAGATGTCGGCGGGGCCAGTGAGGAGGTTCTCGAGGCCGCAGCGCTTCGGACGGAAGTCGAAAGGGCAATACGAGCACTCCGCGATGTCGCCGAGGGGAGACGCGAGGCACTCACGGAGTTCGAACACCAGGTTCTGGTGCTGAAAGCTCTCCGGGATGCTCTGGCTGCAGGGGGAGCCGAGCGCATCGAAGGAGCTCCTACCGGGACCGGGGCTGTATTGACGCTCGGTCTGGTGCAGAGGTACTTCCTCCCCTCGAGTCGCAAACACCTTCTGACGTTCCAGGAAGCGGATGAGCTTCTCCAGGAAGGTGAGATGACGGAGGAAATCCGCGACGCATATCTCGTCCAGGCGATCATGGGATCCGTCCGCAAGGCCGCCTGCTTCGCCTACGACAGGAACACCGGCGAGATCGTCTGTGTCAATTCGTGCTCGGGCGGGGGGCGACCCCGTGTTGCGGGTTGCACGCCGAACCCCGGGAGTCCCTGTCGGGTGGTCCATCCAGGATTCAAGAAGTGCAACGACGGTTGTCTCCGTTGGATGCAGGTGGAGATTGCCGACCCGTTGGATGCAGGTGTCGTCTATGTGATCTGCTGGGATGGTGATGGGCGACCGCTGGGTTGTCCGGCGTCTGGTGGCCGGGCCTGGAAAGCTGCAAGCTCCCCGGGACCCTGCGGAACATCCTGAGCATGTCATTCGCGCTCGACGTGTCTGTTCGCTGATGCCGTGCTGTAGACGCCGAGCCTGATCCGACCTGCTGGTTTGCTCTGGCGTTTCGCCCGCGGGTCAACCGGCCAACCTTGGGGGTTCGCTGGGGATTCGCTTCACGGGCGTTGCATCTCGAGCCATGCGGGGTTCGCTGCGTTCGACTCAGTCGACCGCCGGCGGGCTCGAGGCTTCGGGGAGGTCGTTGTCCTTGCGGTTCTGCAGGAGCCGGGCGCGCACCAGCGCGTCGGAGCCCAGTTTCACGCGGATGGCGTCCGTGGCTCGGGCAAGCCGGCGCGCGCGCTCCTGCTTCGCGTCGGGGAAGAGCGAGGCCTGCCCGCTGCCGGCGGGTTCGAGGCCGCCCACGCCGACTCCGAGAAGCCGCACGCCCTTCCCTTCGAGCCGGATGCGCTCCCGGAAGAGCCGGCAGGCCGCCTCCACGATGGTCTCGGTGAGGTCGGTCGGCTGCGGCAGCGTCATGGCGCGCGTCCACGTTTCGAAGTCACCGCTGCGGACCTTCAGGAGCACGGTCCGTCCGGCGAGCCCCTGACGCCGGAGCTGGCGCGCGACGCCTTCCGAGCGCTGCAGAAGAGCGCGATCGATCTCGTCCATCTCCGTGAGATCGGTTCCGTACGTCCTCTCCTCCGAGATCGATTTCGCTTCGCGATCGGGCTGCACCTTGCGGCTGTCCTCGCCGCGCGCGAGAGCGTGCAGGTGCTCGGCGGCGGCTCCGCCCACGATGCCCCGGAGGGCGCGTTCGGAGATCTTCAGGAGATCGCCGATCCTGCGAACGCGGCGCGCCCGCAGGCGCTCGGCCGTCTTCGGCCCCACGCCCCAGAGACGTTCGATGGGCAGCGGCCACAGCCGGGCGGGGACGTCCTCGAGCGCGAGGACGACGAGGCCGTCCGGTTTTTCGAGATCGGAGGCGACCTTGGCGAGGAACTTGTTCGGCGCCACTCCGACCGAGCCGGTCAGCCGCTCTTCTTCACGGATGCGCTGCTTGAGCTTGCGCGCCGCCTCGCGCCCGTGCTCGAGATCGGTGGCGATGCCCGTGAGGTCGAGGAACGCCTCGTCGATGGAAAGCGGCTCGACGACGGGCGTGAACTCCTCGAACAGCTTGCGGATGCGGCGCGAGGCGTCGGCGTAGAGCCGCATGCGCCCGGGCATCCAGATCGCGTGCGGGCACAGGCGCTCGGCGGTCACCGATGGCATGGCGGAGCGCACGCCGAAGCGGCGCGCCTCGTAGGAGCAGGTCGACACCACGCCGCGCGGCCCGCGGTGTCCGATGACGAGGGGCTTGCCGGCCAGCTCGGGGTTTTCGCGCACCTCGACCGCGGCGTAGAACGCGTCCATGTCCAGGTGCAGGATGACTCGCTTGCGTGACGTCTTCGACATGATGCCAAGCGCCCGCCCGCGCACGAGCGCGGGCTCGGGCGTGTCAGGTTCGGGCGGTGCGGCTCGCCGTGTCCGCCCCGGGGAGCCGGTTCCGCCGATTGCCTCCGGGAGGCCGGGTCCGGTCAGGTCCGATCGACGCCGGTCTCCTCGCTCACGGGGCTGAAGACGTCAAGGACGTGGCTGTCCTCGAGCGCCTCGGCGCAGTGCGGCACGTTGGACGGCAGGTGCAGCACCTCGCCGCCTTCGAGAACGAGTGTCTCCTGTTCTGGACCGTCCGGGCCGATCCCGAATCGCACGCGGCCGCTCATGAGCATGGCAATCTGCTCGTTCTCGTGCGCGTGGGTCGGGACGAAGCAGCCCTGTTCCAGCAGGACACTGTAGATCATGACACGATCGCCGCTGATGCGCTTGCGAACCACCTTGTCCATGGGACGATCCTGCTGCACGTCCTCCCACCGGTAGGATCTGGCTCTCTTCGGCTCGGGCATGGATTCCTCCTCGCACGACAAGGATCGATGGCCGCGCTCCGGCGCGCAGGATCGGGCAGCGGCCGCGCCTGATGCTGCGGGGACGCATCGAAGCGCTCCGGGCCGCGGGCGAGAACGACAAAGGCCCGACGGGCGAGCGCCGGGCCTTCGTGGGATCAGGTGCGGTTCGTTTCATTCCGCCGGCGTGCGGATCTGGAAGCAGCGTCTTCCGCCGCGGGCGTAGTAGTCGAGCTCGTACACACCGCTCGGCGCGGGCTCGTTCTCGCGCACGAAGAGCGTCGTCTCCCGGCCGCCGATGGGGACCCGGAAAGGGCCGACCATCTCGACATCGCGCTGCAGCTCGTCGAGCTCCCGCCCGTTCTTGAACGAGAGCTGCGCTTCGCCACCGCACATGTCCACGACGAGGAGAGTCTCCTCCAAGCGATCGGAATCGCCGAGAATGTCCAGCAGGTTCTTCTCGGCGCGTGGAGTGAACTCCACCAGCGACATCGAACACTCCTGCCCGTTGGATTGGCCCCGGTTTCAGTTCCACCCCTGAGCGTAGCAGCCACACCGGGCTCGGCGCAAGCCGGCATGGGGACTACGTTTCGGGCCGACGAGCCGCCTGGAAGAAGCCCGTCCCGCCGACCCCGACACGGACGCCTCGTCGAAGGCGCGTCGCGCCGGTCCCGGGTCAGCGACGAGGTGCCGCGCCCGTCTCCTCGGCGGTCCCGGCCGGCACACGGCGGGAATCCGCCTTCCCGACACGGGTCCGCGTGACCGGGCGCTGCCCCGGCCGGCGCCAGCACCGCGACGCCGGCGAAGCGATCGGGGTGACCGGGACGCCTCTTCCCGGGCCCCGCGTCCGCGGCCCGCGACTCGCGCGGGGCGCAGAACACGGGTTCCCGGAAGCTGCGCTTCGTCCAGGCTGCTCGACTCCGTCCGGGATCCACCCGGGTGTGGTCACACCCGGAGCGCCGCGGCGATCAGCCGCAGCCGCTCGTGATCCCGCAGTTCAGGCACTTGTAGCAGGCCCCGTTGCGCACCATGATCGCCCCGCACTCGCTGCACGGGGGCGCATCCGACTGGTGCTGGAAGACCCGCTGCTCGTGCGATCTCAGCTCGGCTCGGGCCGCCGCCGTGTGCCCGTTGCCGCCGTTCGTGCCCGGGTTGGCCGGCTGCGCCCCGCCCGCGGCCGGCGTACCGCCGTTGGCGCCGCCGGGCTCGTGGCTCGAGCCGCTCGGCGTGCTGCTCAAGCCGTTCGACTCGACCGCGTGGTGCGCCGAGTTCACCTCGTCCGCCAGCTCCGGCAGGAACTTCAGCGCCATCCAGCGGAAGATGTAGTCCATGATCGACTTGGCCATCGGGATCTGCGGGTTGTTCGTCCGCCCGGCCGGCTCGAAGCGCAAGTGCACGAACTTCCTCACCAGCGCCTCGAGCGGCACGCCGTACTGCAGCGCGATCGAGGTCGAGGTGGCGAAGGAGTCCATGAGCCCGGAGACCACCGACCCCGACTTCGCCATCACGATGAAGATCTCGCCCGGCTTGCCGTTCGGGTACATGCCGACCGTGATGTAGCCCTCGTGGCCGTCGATCGAGAACTTGTGCGTGATCGCCCGGCGCTCGTCCGGCAACCGGCGGCGCGTCGCCTTCGGCGCGTCGGCCCGATCGGAATCGTCCTCGAGGCTGGTGTTGAGCGGCTGCGTGCGCTTGCAGCCGTCACGGTACACGGCGATCGACTTGAGACCCATCTTCCACGCCTGTGTGTAGACCTCGGCGACCTCGTCGGGCGTGGCCTCGTGCGGCATGTTCACCGTCTTCGAGATGGCTCCGGAGAGGAACGGCTGCGTCGCGGCCATCATCTTCAGATGCCCGCTGTAGTGGATCGAGCGGCTGCCGCGCGCCGGCTTGAAGGCGCAGTCGAACACCGGCAGGTGTTCCTCCTTCAGCCCGGGAGCGCCCTCGATGGTGTCGTTCTCGTCGATGTAGTCGACGATGCCCCTCACCTCGGCGTCCGTGTAGCCGAGCTTCTGCAGCGCCAGCGGCACGGTGTTGTTGACGATCTTGAAGACACCCCCCCCGGCCAGCTTCTTGAACTTGACCAGCGCGAAGTCGGGCTCGATGCCGGTGGTGTCGCAGTCCATCATGAAGGCGATGGTGCCCGTGGGAGCGAGCACCGTGGCCTGCGCGTTGCGGAAGCCGGAACGCTTGCCCTTCTCGATCGCCTGGCTCCACGCCTCGCGCGCCGCCCGCAGGAGCTCGTCGTCCACCGGCCCGCGGTCGATCGCGGCGACGGCGTCCGCGTGCTTGTGCATGACGCGCAGGAAGCAATCGCGGTTCTCGTGGTAGTGCGAGAACGCCCCGGCCACCTCGGCCAGCTCGGCCGAGCGCCGGTAGGCACGCCCACAGAGCAGGGCGGTGATCGCGCCCGCCAGGGCGAACGCCCGCTCGCTGTCGTACGGGATGCCGTTCGACATCAGGTAGGCGCCCAGGTTGGCGTAGCCGAGGCCCAGCGGCCTGAATTCGTGGCTGTTCCGGGTGATGGCGGGCGTCGGGTAGCTCGAGTTGCCGACGAAGATCTCCATCGCGGTGATCATGACGTCCACCGTGTGGTTGAACGCGTCGACGTCGAAGCTGCCGTCCTCGCGCCGGAACTTCATCAGGTTGATCGACGCCAGGTTGCACGCCGAATCGTCCAGGAACATGTACTCGGAGCACGGGTTGGACGCGTTGATGCGCGCCGAGTTGATGCACGGGTTCCAGTTGTTGACGGTGCTGTCGAACTGCATGCCCGGATCGCCACACACCCACGCGGACTCGGCGATCGACCTCATGAGATCGCGCGCCCGATAGGTGTCGCACGGCTCACCCGTGGTGACCATGTGCGTCGTCCACTCCCCGTCGTTCTCGACCGCGCGCATGAACATGTCGGTCACACGCACGCTGTTGTTGGAGTTCTGGAAGAAGACCGAGGCGTAGGCCTCGCCGTTGAACGAGCCGTCGTATCCGGCGTCGATGAGCGAGCACGCCTTGCGCTCCTCGTTGGCCTTGCAGGCGATGTACTCGGCGATGTCCGGGTGGTCGGCGTTCAGGATGACCATCTTGGCGGCGCGGCGCGTGCGCCCTCCGGAACGGATGACGCCGGCGAAGGCGTCGTAGCCCTTCATGAAGCTCACCGGTCCGGATGGCTTCCCTCCGGTGGAGAGCTTCTCCTTCGAGGAGCGCAGCGCCGAGAAGTTGGTGCCGGTGCCCGAGCCGTACTTGAACAGCATGCCCTCGGTCTTGGCGAGCGTCAGGATGGAGTGCATCGTGTCGTCGACCGAGTTGATGAAGCACGCCGAGCACTGCGGCTTTTCCTCGACGCCCACGTTGAACCACACGGGCGAGTTGAAGCTGGCCTTCTGATGGAGAAGGATGCTGGTGAGCTCCGCCTCGTAGACCTCGGCGTCCGCGTCGCTCGCGAAGACTTCGTCCTGGCGCCCCCAGCGGGTGATCGTCCGGGCGACCCGATCGATCAGCTGCTTGACGCTCGACTCGCGTCCCGGGATCCCGAGCTGACCATGGAAGTACTTGGAGACGACGACGTTCGTGGCCATCTGCGACCAGGTCGCGGGGATCTCGACGTCGGACTGCTCGAAGATCACCTCGCCCTTCTCGTTCTGGATGGTGGCGGTGCGCTTTTCCCAGACCACCTCCTCGTACGGGTGCACACCCGGCTGCGTGAACCGGCGCGTGACCCGGAGCGTGCCCGACGTGCGGGTGCTGCGACGAGCCTCGCTGCTCGACGGCGTTGCCACCGGCGCATCCGTGAGTGTCGGGGTCTCCTTGCGAACGGCCATGAGAAACTCCTTCACAAACCGTTGGGGCTTTCGGCTCTCCGCCTCCGCATGCACACCTCGTCGCCACGGAGCCCGGCAGCCCGAATCCATTTGGAGCTGTGGCCTCAGCGGCGGCGCCGGTTCCTGGCACCGCCTCACTGAGGCTCCAGGTGGAGCCCTCCGGTGCCGGAGTTCTCTGCCTGGAGAAGCGACCACGAGACCCGGGGCAGACGCACGCAGCCCATCCCGCATCCGCGCGGTGTCTGGAAAATCGAAGAGAAGAGGTGCTGGCTCGGGCTGCGGGTAAGGTCCGGCAGGCGCGCCGCCGGAGCGATCCCGCGGGCTCAGGGCTGCTGTCCTCGAAGCGACAACCTTTTCGAGATCAAGGGATTACGTCAACTTCCAGGACCCTGAGCCGTTACTCTGCACAGCAACCGAACTGGCAAGCTTGCAGGCCGGACTGTAGGCTCCCGGTCCTGGCCGGTCAAGCAGTTTCCTCAACCTGTAGTGCTTTCTGACGCGTATCACCACTACATGTTGTGGAAACAGGGGATGCGGGCGCCGTCCGCTGTGGACAAGTCGGTGGATCCGGATGGAGGGCGGTAGAAACTTGCTGTCTGGACCACCGTTCACCCGAGGTACTCGCGCTCGATCGCACACATCAGACGGGAGTTGCGCTGGATGTAGCTGACCTCACGGATTCCCGCCACGAAGTTGGCGACCAGGGCGAGAATTCCGAGCCCCAGATGCACCTCGCCCGGCACGCTGCCCACGACCACGCCGCCACCCACGACGAATGCAGCCATCGTCGCGAAGAGCGCCCCCATCAGCGGCGGGAAGACCTTGGCCTTGTAGAGCTTCATGTCGGCCAGGTACTCCGCGTTCACCGGTCGACCCGACTCCTGCATGAGGACACGCAGCTGCTTCCCGGTGGCCAGGAAGTAGAACAGGATGGTGGTGTGGGCCGAGAGAACGAGCAGCACCGTCCAGATGGCTGCCTGCCAGTGCAGGGCCAGCAGGTGGTCCGTCGGGATCCACCCCAGACCCAGCGCGCTCGTCACCACGAGCCCCACGAATCCACCCAGAAGCAGCCCGTACATGGCGTAGCGCATCGGCCCTCCGCGTCGCAGCGTGGAACGTGGCGTGGGAAGCTTGGCCTGGGGCGGCGTTCTCGAGTCGCGTCGCCTCGGGTGCGATGCAAGATAGGAACTCGCGCGCCCCACCGACAAGCTCCCCGGCCTCGACCTCGGTGATCGGGGTGCATCGTCGGCCCCGGAGCGGTGTTCGAGGGCACGCGGGCGGCATGGCGCCGGGTGCTCGCTTGACACGTCGCGGCAGCTCCCTGAATAATCGCCCGGCTTCCGGCGCCCCTGCGGGCCGGAAGGGAGGGGGAGCAGAGGCCGCCGGGCGCGTCTCCGGAACGCCACCTCCGGTCCGGGAAGGCGGTCGTCAGGACCCCGGAAATCCCCCCTGCCAGAGTTGTCAGGTTGTGTGCCCTGGCGTATACTCGGGCGGTCTGCCGAAGCTGGCCGTCGTGCCCGAATCTCTGTAATCTCAACGGAATACGCCGGCCCGTCCGGACCGCCACGGCTCGTGAAGAGTTTCACGAAGTGGCCCTTTACGGGGAACCGTTCGAGCCGACGTCAGCGAGGGTGGGATGCTCTTCAACTTCGCCAACATCCTGGTCTTCATGGGGCTCGCCGTGGGCTTCGTGGCCGTCGTGCTGCTCGTCGGACGTCTCATCCGACCGCGGATCGCGGAGGTCAACAAGGACATCACGTACGAGTGCGGTGAACGGCCGGTCGGCAACGCCTGGATCCAGTTCAACTTCCGCTTCTACCTGGTCGCGATCATCTTCGTCATCTTCGACGTCGAGGTGGCCTTCATGTTCCCGGTGGCGACGGTGTTCCGGAGCTGGGTCGCGGAAGGGCGGGGCGCGCTGGCACTCGTCGAGGTCCTGATCTTCGTCCTCATCCTGTTCGTGGGGCTGATCTACGTGTGGTCCAAGGGCGACCTGAGGTGGTTCAAGACCGTCGCCAAGGAAGGGAAGTAGTCGTGTCGCTGTACAACGAGCTTCCTTCGACGTTCGTCACCACCAACGTCGACAAGCTCATCAACTGGGGGCGAGCTTCCTCGTTGTGGTACCTGCTCTTTGGCCTCGCCTGCTGCGGAATCGAGCTCATGCAGACCGGCGGGCCACGCGCGGACATCGACCGCTTCGGCTCCGTCCCGCGAGCCACGCCCCGCCAGTCGGACCTCATCATCGTGGCGGGCACCGTGACCCTGAAGATGGCTTCGCGCGTGAAGCTGCTCTACGAGCAGATGCCACACCCGAAGTACGTCATCTCGATGGGCAGCTGCTCCAACTGCGGGGGGCTCTTCGATCTCGCCTACTCGGTGCTGCGCGGCGTCGACAAGGTCATTCCCGTGGATCTGTACGTGCCGGGTTGCCCGCCGCGGCCGGAAGCGCTGACGGAGGGACTCATCGAAGTGCAGGACAAGATTCATCGCGAGCGCTACCTGGCGCGGAACGGCTGATCCGGTGAGCATGAACGCCGAAGAGATCCACCAGAAGCTCCGCGGACGCTTCGGCGACGGCGTCGGTGAGCTGCACGGCGAGACCATCGATCCGTGGATCGAGGTCGATCCGGAGCGCGTCGACGAGGTGGCGAGGTTCTGCAAGGAAGACCCAGACCTCGGGTTCAACTTCCTGAGCAACCTGTGCGGCACCGACGCACACGAGAGCCTCTTCGTCGTCTACCACCTGTATTCCTACGCGAAGCGCCACGGCGTCGTTCTCAAGGTGAAGGTCAACAAGGGCAAGCCCATCACGAAGACCGTGACCAGCGTGTGGCGTGGAGCCAACTGGTTCGAGCGCGAGACGTTCGATCTGTTCGGGGTGCGCTTCGATGGACATCCGGATCTGCGGCGCATCCTCCTCCCCGACGACTGGGAGGGTTACCCGCTGCGCAAGGAATACGTCTTCCCGGACGAGTACGGGGGCATCGACAATACGCGGGATTACGGGTTCTGAGGCGCCTGGCGCCCGGCGACCAGGTCCGGCGATGCGAGGCAGTGAGTCCGGGCGGGTGAAACGCCGGGCTCGAGACGAGGTGACCGATGGCGACGCTCCGCACGCAGGAAATGGAGCTCAACATGGGGCCGCATCACCCCAGCACACACGGGGTGATCCGCTTCATCTTGAAGACCGACGGCGAGGTCATCTCCGAGTGCAAGCCCGACGTGGGCTACCTGCACCGCTCCATCGAGAAGATCGGCGAGCGCTGCACGTACAACGGCTTCATGCCGTACACCGACCGCGTGGACTACGTGGCGGCGATGAACGCCAACTTCGCCTACGCGCTCGCCGTCGAGAAGCTGGCCGGGATCCAGTGCCCGCGCCGCGGCGAGCTGCTGCGCATCCTCACGGCCGAGCTGGGGCGCATCTCCAGCCACCTGATCGCGCTTGGCGCGATGGCCATGGACATCGGCGCCATCACCCCGTTCCCGTACGCTCTCCGCGAGCGCGAGCGCGTGAACGACCTGCTCGAAGAGATCTGCGGCGCCCGGCTGACCTTCAACTACCACCGCATCGGCGGCGTCGGCTGGGACATGCCGGAAGGCTGGGACAAGAAGGTCCTGAGCTTCTGCGACAGCTTCGAGAGCATCACCGAGGAGTTCGACCGCCTGATCACCAGGAACCACATCTTCATCGAGCGCCTCGGCGGCGTCGTCGTGATCCCGGCCGAGGACGCCATCGACTTCGGCCTGAGCGGCCCGAACCTGCGCGCCAGCGGCGTCGACTTCGATCTGCGCCGCGACGAGCCGTACTCGCTCTACCCGGAGCTCGACTTCGCCGTTCCGGTGGGCACCAGCGAGGTCGGCGTCGTCGGCGACTGCTACAACCGCTTCGTGGTCCGCGTGGAGGAGATGCGGGAATCGATCAAGATCGCGCGCCAGTGCATCTCCAAGCTGCCCGAAACCGACGGCGAGAACCCGGTGCCGAAGCCGAAGAACTTCAAGGTGAAGCCGAACGAGTGCTACGTGCGCTCGGAGGCACCGCGCGGCGAGATGGGCATCTACGTGGTGAGCGACGGCAGCGACAAGGCTTGGCGCTACAGGGCGCGCACCGGCTCCTTCACGGCGATGGGGGCGGTGGAGCACATCTCCCCCGGGATCATGATTGCGGACCTGGTGGCCGTCATCGCCAGCTTCGACGTGGTGGCGCCGGAGATCGACCGCTAGGCACGCGAACGGCCGGCGCTTGGGATGACGGTGGGGCGAGCCGGGACGACGGTGCGGCGAGGTGGGACAGCGATGGGGCGAGCTGGGACGGCGATGAGGGCTGCGCGTACGACGCGCGCCTGGCGCCGGAATGCCGCACGCGGACTGCAGGAAACGGGGCCGTGAGATGCAGCAGTACCTCGACAGTCTGGTCGCCCGCTGGGGGCTCGAGGCCGGCTGGCAGGTGACCCTCGTCTACGCCGCGGGCATGCTGGCGTTCGCGACGATCGTGCTGCTGCTCTGGGTGGCGCCGCTGGCCGGTTTCACGAGCTTCTTCGAGCGCCGCATCGCCGCCCGCATGCAGTCGCGTGTCGGCCCCAACCGGGTGGGTCCGAACGGCATCCTGCAGTGGGTTGCCGACGGCCTCAAGTGCTTGCTGAAGGAGGACCTCATCCCGGCCGACGCCGACCCGGTGCTCTTCAAGGTGGCGCCCTATCTCGTCTTCATGGGCATGTTCGGCACCTTCGTGGTGCTGCCGTTCTCGGAGAAGCTGATCGTCTCCGATCTGAACGTCGGCATCTTCTACCTGATCGCGATCACCTCGTTCGTGGCCGTCGGCATCATCATGGCGGGATGGGCCTCGAACAACAAGTGGGCGCTCCTGGGCGGCATGCGATCGGCGAACCAGATCATCAGCTACGAGATCCCGACCGGCATGGCGCTCCTCACGGTGGTGCTGGCCTGCGGGACCATGAGCACGCAGGGCATCATCGGCGCGCAGGGATGGCTGCCCTGGGAGTGGAACGTCTTCCGGACGCCGTTCCTGTTCATGGCGTTCTTCATCTACTTCGTGGCGGCGCTTGCGGAGTCGAACCGCACGCCGTTCGACTTGCCGGAGGGCGAGTCCGAGCTCGTGGCCGGCTACAACACCGAGTACAGCGGCATGCGTTTCGCGATGTTCTTCCTGGCCGAATGGGCGAACTGCTACGTGATCGCGGCCATCGCGACCATGGCCTTCCTGGGCGGCTGGAACGTTCCAGCGTTCATCCCGGACTCGGTGAAGACGCTGGCGCAGGTGCTGTTCTTCGTCGGCAAGTCGTTCTTCTGGGTCTTCGTGATCATCTGGGTGCGCTGGACGCTGCCGCGCGTGCGCGTGGACCAGATGATGGAGCTGTGCTGGAAGTACCTGGTGCCGCTCGCGTTCGTGGGCATTCTCGGCACGGCCACCTGGGTGACGTTCGTGCCGGACGACAACCCGCTGGCGCGCGCGGTGAGCATCGCTCTCTTCCTGATCGCGGTGCTGGTCGCCTTCAGGTTCGTCCTGCGGGTGCGCTACAACCTGCGGGAGACCAAGGCCCAGATCCATCTGAACCCGATCGTGTAGGATGGCCCGGTCGCCCCGTGGCCGTCCCCAAGGAGTTCGATTCGATGCAGGCGCTCGCCGAGTACGCCCACAACATCATACGTGGTGCGACGACCATCTTCGAGGGCATGGCCGTCACCATCTCGCACATGGTGCGGCCGCCGATCACGACCCAGTATCCCGACCGCACACCGAAGCCGATGGCCGACCTCATCCCGGATCGCTACCGCGGCTTCCTGTGGGTCGACCTCGACATCTGCATCTCGTGCCGGCTGTGCGAGCGCTACTGCCCGATCGACTGCATCGAGATCGAGGACGAGAAGGTCGGCAAGACCCTCGTCGAGTCGAGGCTGGACGGCAAGCCGACGCCCAAGATCAAGGATCCGGTGCGGTTCGACATCAACCTGTACAAGTGCATGTACTGCGGGCTGTGCGTCGAGCCGTGTCCGACGGGCGCCATCGCCTTCACGAAGGACTTCGAGGGGGCCTCACCGGACCTCTCCGACATGCACCTGCGCCTGGTCGACGACCAGCGCCGCGAGCAGGTCCTGGCGGCGGCGCGCGAGGCCGAGCGCAAGGCCCAGGCGGCCAAGGAGGCCAAGGCGAAGGCCGTGGCCGCGAAGAAGGCGGCCGCCGACAAGAACTCGGCAGCGGAGGCCGGGCCGGGTGAGGGTGCGGCCGAGCCGGCGAGCACCACGGCGGTCGCCGATCCGCCGGCGGAGAAGCCGGCCGGCGGCGCGGAGGCCCTGCAGGCGCAGGCCGCTGCGTCCGGGACCGCGGCAGCGGAGCCGCAGGCTGACGGCGGCGGGCCGGGGTCCGCGGCCGACACCGCGGCCGGGGACGACGGCGATCCTGAGGGGCGGTCTGACGGCGAGTCCTCGCCCCAGGCCGGCGGTGATTCCACGAGCACGCCTCCCGAGAGGGCGGCCGGGGGAGACGGGACGTAGGGATGGAAACGACCGCCGACCTTCTCTTCTACGTCTTCGCGGCGATCACGGTGCTGCCGGCATTCGTGGTGGTGTTCTCCCGCAACCTCCTGTACTCGGCCTTCTCGCTTCTCTTCACGCTTTCCGGGGTGGCCGCCCTCTACGGGCTTCTCGGCGCCGACTTCCTGGCGGTGACCCAGGTCCTGGTCTACGTCGGCGGCATCCTCGTCCTGATTCTCTTCGGCGTCATGTTCACGCAGAAGGTCTACGACGTGCGCGCCGAGGCCATGAGCTTCAAGCGCCGTCGAGCCGCCATCGTCGGAATCGCAGTCTTCGCATCGCTGGTGGCCGTGGGCCGAAGCGTGGACTGGCCGCTCGCCGAAGGCCGGCAGGTCGTGCCCACCTCGGCCACCATCGGCGACCTCCTGCTGTCGGAGTACCTGCTGCCGTTCGAGGTGATCTCCGTCCTGCTTCTGGTGGTGTTGATCGGCGCCGTCGTGGTCGGCAAGAAGGAGGTCGAGGGGGAGTAGCATGGTCGGTCTGCAGCATTACCTGGTCCTGAGCGCGATGCTGGCCAGCCTGGGCATCATCGCCATGATCAGCCGCCGCAACGCCATCAGCATCCTGATGGGGATCGAGCTGATCCTGAACGCGGCGGCGCTGAACTTCGTGGCCTTCGCGCGCTTCGGGGCGGGCAGCGAGGCGACGCCACAGCTCGGGGGCCACGTCTTCAGCATCTTCATCATCGTGCTGGCGGCGGCCGAGGCGGCCATCGCGCTGGCGATCATCATCGCGATCTATCACTACAGGAGCAGCATCAACGCGGACGAGCTCCAGACGCTGAAACGCTAGAGGGGCGGAACGCCGGCGCCTGCGGACGCTGGGCTTCTGATCGGGAGTCGCGCGGCCGCGACGGGGGGACGAGAGAGGCGATGCACGCACACGAGGCCGCATATCTGTGGCTGATCCCCTTCTTCCCGATGCTGGGGGCCGTGGTCAACGGTCTCTTCGGGTATCCGCTGCAGAAGAAGCTCGGCAGGCGCCCGGTGAGCCTGATCGCCTGCGCGTCCGTGTTCGCCTCCTTCGCGCTGTCGGTCTATGCCTTCTGGCAGCTTCTCGGGACCGAGCCGCGGCTGCTCGGCTGCGAGCTCTGGACCTGGTTCCGCATTGGCGAGCTCGACATCGACTTCGCCTTCATGGTGGACCCGCTGACCGCGGTCATG